>PMNO01000443.1 GCA_003161835.1 Myxococcales bacterium
GGATCCATACGTTCATCCAATGAACGGCCGTTCACGCTCTGAACCAGCTTCCCTGCGGGATCGGTTCCGGGAGACCACGTTGCAGGCCATCCTGACCGCCGCCGAGGAGGTGTTCGCCCAGGAGGGGCTTCACGCCGCGCACATGGGCGAGATAGCGGCGCGCGCCGGGGTCTCGGTCGGGACGCTGTACAACCACTTCAAAGATCGAGAGGCGCTGCTCGCGGGGCTGCTCGAAGCCCGTCGGGCCGCAATGCTGACCCGCATTGATGAGACCTTGCGTGAGGCAGCCGGCATGCCCTTCCGCGACAAGCTGCGTTCACTGCTCGCCGCCCTGCTCGCGCAAGCGCAGGGTCACCAGCGCTTCTTCCAGATCCTGTTGCAGAGCGAGGTCGGGCGTTACCAGCAGACTTTTCCGTCGGCATGCCTGACCCAGAGCGAAACGATGCACGAGATCTATGTGCGCATCGGGAAGGTGATGAAGCAGGGCGTCCGCGACAAGCAGATTCGCCCCGAGCTGGGAGATCTGGCGCCCCTGCTCTTCCTCGGCATGGTGCGAACGCTGGCCATCCGGTCGGTCGTGCTCAAGATCGACGGCGACTTCGTCGGCGAGACCGATCGCTTGCTCCATTTTTTCCTCGATGGAGCCGGCGCGTGACCGCCAGTGCCGCCCCCCCGGCCGCCGCAGCGGCCGCCCCCGCGACCCGCCGGCCGGTGAACAAGTGGCTCGTCACGCTGTCTGTCACATTCGGCACCTTGATGGGTGCGATCGACACGTCGATCGTCGCCGTCGCGACCCCGCACCTGCGCGGCGCGCTCGGAGCCAGCGTCCAGGAAATGACCTGGGTGACGACTGGGTTCATCATCGCGACGGTCGTGGTCATGCCGCTCACGGCCTTCCTCGGGCGCCTGTTCGGGCAAAAGCGCGTGTACCTGGCGTCGCTCGTCCTGTTCGTGCTCGGCTCCGCCCTCTGCGGGCTGGCGCGCTCGCTGCCGATGATGGTTGCGTTTCGTGTGATGCAGGGCCTCGGGGCCGGAGCCCTGCAGCCGACCGAGCAGGCGATCCTGCGCCAGACATTTCCACCGAAGGAGCAGGGAATGGCGATGGCCCTGTTCGGCCTCGCGGTCGTCGTGGGGCCGGCGCTGGGACCGACGCTCGGCGGATTCATCATCGACAACTACAGCTGGCCGTGGATCTTCTTCATCAACCTCCCGATCGGGATCCTGTCGCTGTTCATGGTGACGCGCTTCGTTCACGAACCGGAGGACATCCGCCGCGCGAACCTCGAAGCCGCGCGCCGGCAGCGTGGCAACCTCGANNTCGTCGGTCATCGGCGTCGCCGCGTTTGTGTCCCTGTTCGTGCTCGCGGCATTTGTGATCCGCGAATTGACGGCGGCCCACCCCGCCGTCGACCTGTCGCTGTTCAACGACCGGGTCTTCCTGTCGGGAACCCTGATCGGCGCCATGATGTTCGCCATCTTGATGTCGATCACCTTCCTGCTACCCGTGTTCATGCAGGAGCTCCTCGGGTACACGGCCACGCAGTCCGGAGAGGCCCTGATGCCGCGTGCACTGGCGATGATGGTGGGTATTCCGATCGCCGGGCGGCTTTACAACAAGGTTCAGCCGCGCATCCTCGTGGCTCTGGGGATCGTCCTCGTGGCGTTCAGCGTGTATCTGATGGCGCACTATACGCTCGACACCGGTCCACGCACGGTGGTGGTGGCGATCGTCGTCCAGGGTTTCGGGTTCGCGTCGCTGTTTGTCCCTTTGACGACGGTCGCCCTCTCGACCATTCCCCGCTACCGCCTCGCCGACGCCGCCGGATTGAACTCGTTGCTGCGACAGATCGGCGGGTCGCTGGGATTGGTCGCCTTCGCGACGTTTCTGCCACGCCTGGAAACCGGCGCCCGCCACGCGCTGGCGGCGCACGTCGTCGCGGGAAGCCCACGGGTCGGGGAGCGCCTCGCCCTGATTGGGCGCGGCTTCGCGGCGCGCGGGCTCGATCCCGGTACCGCGCGCGAGGCCGCCGGGCGCGTGCTCGAGGCCGTGGTCGTCCGCCAGGCGGCGGTGATCGCCTTCGAGCGGATCTTTCTGCTCGCCGGCATCGCGTTCCTCGCGATTCTGCCGCTGGTGCTTTTTCTGAAAGCCCCGACGGGAGCGCCTGCACCCAAGGTTGACCTCCACTAGGCGCACCGAGAAAGACGTCACACATGGAAACCACGCAGCCCTCGAAGCATCCGCAACCCCTCCCCGTCACGGCACCTCCACCCGCTGCCGCAGTCTCCGCTCCCCCGGGCGGCGCCACCGCTCCCCCGACGGCCAGCGCGGCCCCCAGGCGCCGCTCGCGCCGGCCCTTCGTCATTCTGGGATTGGTGGCCGCGCTCGCCGTGGCCGCAATCCAGACCATCAAGATGATCACCGCCGGCCAGGAGAGCACCGACGATGCCCAGGTCGCCGCGGATACGGTTCCGATCGGCACCCGCGTATCGGGCCTGATCGTTCGCGTCCACATCCAAGAAAATCAGCGGGTCAAGCGCGGTGATCTGCTGATCGAAATCGACCCCGCCGAGACCGCCGCGCACATGGCACAAGCGGAGGCGGAACTCGCGACCGCGAAGGCCCAGACCGCTGTGGCCGAGGCGCAAATGCTGATCGTCCAGGCGACGTCACGGGGCGGACTGGCGAGCGCCCGCGCCGCTCTCGTGGGTTCCACGGTGGGGGTCGGCAGTGCGGACGCCCAGGTGGCCGCCGCGAAGGCCGCGCTCGTGCATGCGCAGTCCGACGACCACAAGGCCGCGCTCGATCTCGCGCGCGCCCAGGAGCTGCGGCGGGCGAATGCCCTCCCCCAGGAGCGCCTGGACGCCGCCCAGAGCGCGTTCGACGGCGCCCGCGCCGCCCTCGCGCAGGCGCAGGCGCAACTCGCCCTTGCCCAGGAGGTCCGGCGGGCGGCGGATAGCCGGGTCGGCGAAGCCCGGGGACGCGTGAGCCAAAGCGCGCCGATCGAGCCCCAGATCGCCGCCGCGGCTGCCGGGGCCGACCTGGCCCGCGCGCGGGTCCGCAGCGCCGAGGCCTCCGTGGCGCTCGCCAAGCTGCAACTCGGCTACACCCGCGTGGTAGCTCCCACCGACGGGATCGCATCGAAGCTGACCGCGCACGAGGGCCAACTCGTCGCCATCGGCCAGTCGCTCGTGGAGCTCGTGCCGATCGCCACCTATGTCGTCGCCAACTTCAAGGAGACGCAAGTCGGGAAGATGCGTCCCGGCCAGAGGGCGAAGATCCTGCTCGACGCGTTTCCGGGAACGACGTTCAACGGCCACGTCGAGAGCCTCTCCGGCGGAACCGGCGCCAGCTTCTCGCTCCTGCCGGCGGACAACGCGAGCGGAAACTTCGTGAAGGTCGTGGAACGGGTTCCGGTCCGCATCGCCTGGGTCAATCCGTCCCCCGCCGTCGATCTGCGCGCCGGTTTGTCGGCGGACGTCACCGTGTACGTGGACAAATGACCATGCGACCAATCGCCCAGGCATCCACGATGGTCTTGGCCGGTCTGCTCGCGACGACGGCGCGCGCTGAGANNGCACGACGCATGCTGCCGGCGGCGCGGGTTCACGACGATCTGCAGCGCTACGACAGTCCGTTTGTCGTCACCTTTCCGACTCCGGGAGCCGCGCCTGGCGACGGCTTTCGCTTGCGGAATCAGACGATCAACACGTTCGTTGCCTCGATTGACCAGCCGTTGCTCGGACTCTTCCGTCTCGACCGAGAACGCCGGGCCCGGGATGAGTCCGACGCCGCCGTGGCAGCCGACGTCGCCACCATGGAAGCCGACCTGCGGTTGGCTGTCGAGACGTATTTTCTGCGTACCTTCGAGGCACAGGCGATGGAGAAGATCGCGAATACCTCCGCGAATGAACTGGACGCCGAGGCAACCGTGGCGCGAGCGCGGCTGGCGGCCGGGGTCATCAACCCGGCCGATCTGCTGCGTATCCAGGTTGCCGCGGCGAATTCCCGCCAGCAAGCGCTTCAAGCGCACAGTGAGGGCGAGGCGACGCGGTACCGGCTATTCGCCACCCTCGGCCTCGAGATGCCCCGAGGAGAGGGCGGCGACGTTGTCCTCATCGAACCGAACAGTCTGCTCGCTGCCGCGCAAGCGCCCCTGCCAGCCGCGGCCGCGTTGTTGAGTAGCGCCCACCAGGGCCGTACGGAGCTTGCCCAACGACTGCACCTGTCGGAGGCAGCCCGATGGCAAGCGCGCGCACGGTGGCTGTCGTTGCTCCCCGACATCAACTTCGAAGCGGCGTATCTGCGCTCCGACGGACAGAGTTTTACGCCGAAGAATTCGGCGTTCGTCGGTCTGAAGGCCGACTGGGCCGTCTGGGAATGGGGCGCCAGCGAACACGCGAGGCGTTCCGCCGAGGCGCAGGCCGCGGGCGCGGCCCGCGACGCGGAGGCAGCCGAACGCCAGATCGAGGCCGAGGTCGCGACGAGTCTCGCCGAGGGTGACGCCGCGCGCGGGGCCGTCGCGGCGGCCGACCAGGCAATCGCGAGCGCCGAGGAGGCTTTCCGCGTCACCGAGGTGGGAGTGAAGGCGGGCGCCGCGACGACGACGGATCTTCTGGAGTCTCAGGCCGCCCTGACGCAGGCCCGCCTGAACCTGACCCGCGCGCGTTACGAACTGGCGCTCGCGCGCGTCGGCCTCGTGCGTGCCTCGGGTCTGTGACCCGCGCCGTGGGAGGGAGCCTGGCGCCATCGGGCTCCCGCCGCCTACTGACCATCGGTGTCTTTCATGAAGCCCAGCCCGCGCAGGAAGGACTTCTGCAGGAAAAAGAACAGCACCACCAGAGGCACTGTGCTCAGCACCGACGCCGCCATCAGATAGGGCCACTGCGTGCCGCCCAGCCGGCTCCGATAAAAATCGAGGCCCAGCGGCAACGTGAAGGTGCGCTGGGCGGTCAGAAACAGCAGAGGCGCAAGGAAGTCGTTCCACGTGTACGTGAACTGTAAAAACGCCACGACCGCCAGCGCGGCCTTCGACAGCGGCAGATACAGATGCGTGAAGATCCGCAACTCGGAGGCACCGTCCAACATCATGGCCTCCGCAAGGCTCTTCGGGATCCGCTGGAAGAACTGACGCAACAAGAAGATGTTGAACGCCGTCCCGAATGCCGGCGGGACCCACAGCGGCCGCAAGGTATCGGTCCATCCCAGGGACTTCCACAGGCCGAACAGAGGGATCATCACGACCGGGAACGGCACCATCATGCAGGCCAGGGTCACTGGGAACAGGAGCTTGCGCCCGGGCCACTCCAGCCGCGTGAAGCTATAGGCAACGGCGGCGCTTGAGAAAGTGGTGCCCACCGCCGCCAACGTGGAGGCCGCCAAACTGTTCTTGGTATAGGTCCAGAAGGGAATGTCGCGAATCGCGCCGAGATAGTTGCCGCCGCGCCACGCGGATGGCATCCAGCGCGGCGGAACCCGCATGAGCTCGTCCACCGGCTTCAATGAAGTGGACAGCATCCACAGCAAGGGAAACACGAACGTCAGCGACATCGCAACGAGGAGCACGTGCACAAGCGCCCGCATCCAGGGATAGCGGCGAAAGGTGCTGCGAAACGGAGTTCCGGCGGCGCTCACGTGTCCATCACGGGGTGGGACTCCGACCGCGGCCCACCCGGACGGCGAGCGCCGTCAGCCCCAGGAAGGCCAGAAGAATGACCAGGAAGAGAACGCACACCATCGCGGAGGCGTAACCCATCCGCAAGAAGACGAACGCATTCTGATACAGCCGCATGGTGGTTGTCAGCGTCGCTCGTGCTGGCCCGCCCTCCGTCATCAGAAAAGGCTGGGTGAACAACTGGAGCGCGCCGATGATCCCGATCACGACATTGAAGAGGATCACCGGCGAAGTCAGTGGCACGGTGATGTGCCAGACCTTTCGCCACCACCCCGCCCCGTCGATGTCCGCCGCTTCGTACAAGACGGTGGGAACGTCCTGCATCGCGGCCAGCAAGATGACCACCACCTGGCCCACCGACCAGAAGCTCATCAGAACCAAAGAGGGCAGCGCCGTCCCCGGGTCGGCCAACCACGGGAGGGGTCCGAGCAGGCCGAACGTGAACTTGCCGAGGAGGTGATTGAGCACGCCATATTGGGAGTTGAAGATCCACATCCAGGTCATGGCGCTCGCCACCACCGGAGTCAGGGATGGCAGGAATATCAGGGTGCGATAGATCCCCGTCCCCCGCACACCCGCGTCCAGCATCAGCGCCGCGAAGAACGAGAACGCAAGCCCGAGCGGCAGGGCGAGCACCACGTAAAGGAGGGTGTTCTTCAACGCGATCCACAGCACATCGTCGGTGAAAAAGTCGGCGAAGTTCGCCAGTCCCACCCAGCGCGGGGACGTGAGAACCGAATAATCGCAAAAGCTGTAGACCAGCGACGCCGCCAGCGGATAGACGAGGAAAGCCAGCAGCCCGATGCCCCAGGGCGAGAAGAACAGGAGACCGGTGCGCAACGAACGATTGGTCCGAACGGAGTTCTCTCGGCGCCGCGCGCGCCAGAACCACCCGAGCGCCAGCGCCAGCACCAGACCACTGACGGCCAGCGGCACCCTGCCGAGCGCGGGCGAGACGGGGAGACTTGCCCGAGCGCGGGTTTGGTCCCACCGTTTTTGCATCCGTCGTTGCGCGTCGCCCAGCGCCTCGGCGGGAGTGGCTCGCATCAGCCAGACGCGTTGAAACACGTTCTCGATCTCGCGGCGGTACTCCCACCACAAGCTCATCTTCGGCTGCCCCACGGCTCGCGGACTGGACGCCAGCGCCTGGAAGAGGCGGATGTGCGGGTGTTTGTGACCGCTCAGAAACGCGGGGCTGACCTCGCGCAACGGCGAGTTCTTCTGCTGGCCGAGGTTCAATTTTTCCGTCGCGGCCTGCCGGGACAGATAACGCATGAACTCAAAGGCCTCCCGGGGGTGCGGGGAACCGCGCGGAATGACCAGCATGTCGGAATCCACGTAGGTCACCGGGGGATCGCCCGGCCGCAACACTGGAAAAGGCGCGGCACCGAAATCCATCTTGGGCGCGTACTGGCGCAAGTAGCTGGCCAGCCACACCCCTTGAAACACCATCGCCAGTTGCCCGCTGAGGAAGGGATCCTGGGGGGAAGCGAGGTTGCCAAACCCCGACGAGAGATCCTGTAGCGCCGACACACCCAGACGCTTCGGATAGCTCTGGATCCACTCGAAGGCCCGGCGATTTTCGATGGTGTCCAGGGTGATGCGCGCGCCTCCATCCCACAGCTGACCGTCGAAGAAATGGACCCAGAAAAATGGCCAGTCCGGCGGCGATCCCGGGAGAAACCCCATCCGCGTGACATGTCCGCGCTCCAACGTGGTCAGCTTCCGCGCGTACGCATCCAGCTCCGCGATGGTCCGTGGGGGGCGCTCCGGATCGAGGCCCGCCGCGCGAAACAGGTCCTTGTTCCAATACAGAGCCGTCGTCGTGGGCGTGGATGGCACGCCCCACAGGTGCCCCTGATAGACCCCCATGTCCCAGTACACCGAGAGATACCGGTCCCTGTTCACGCTCGTACCCCGCGCGAGATCGTCCAGCGGCATCAAGGCCTGCTTGTCGGCGAATTCGACCAGATTCGCCGCCCACACCCCCGCGAGATCGGGAGGGACGCCGCCCGCTGTCGCCAGCAACGTCTTTTGGACGACGTCGGAAACCGAAAGGAAGTCGACGACGATCCGGTCCTGGGCGGCGTTGAAATCGTCGACCACGGACTGCATGGCGTCCTTCTCGAACCCCGTCCATTTGTCCCAATACCTGATCGGCACNNTTTGCACAGACCCACCCGCGTCCGCGCCCAGCGAGACCCCGGCGATCGCGGTGACGGGCCCGAGTGGTTCACACCGGCACGTTGCCGTTCCCGCCCGATGACCATCGGTCGCGATTCGAGGCCAGGACCCGCCCCGCCTCCCCGGGCGCAAAAAAGAGGGCGTGGTTCATATCGACGTGCAGGCCGACCGCGTCGCCCACCCGCAGATGGGTGTCCGCGGGGATCTGGGCGATGACCGTGTCGTGGTTCGGGGTGGAGAGGTAAACGTTCGACCGCGCCCCGAGCGGCTGGACCAACCCCACGCGAGCGGCAAGGATGCTCGGATGCGCGTCGGATCGGTCGACGCCAAGTTCAGGCCGAGGCGGACCATCGCCTCGGGCCTCGACGCGTGCCTCGGCGAGAAACTCGGGGCGTATGCCGAGCACTATCTCCCCGTCCGACGTCCCCACGCCCACCCGCGCGTCCGCGAGCTGATCCTTCGCCCACCCCGGCACCGGCAAACGACCGCTCCCCTCGTCGAAGAACAGCCGTCCCGCGTCGNNTCGCCCAGCGTCATCGCCTCTTCCTGATCGTGGGTCACGTAGATCGTCGTGCTACCCAGGCGCAGCTGGAGGCGCTTGATCTCGGTCCGCATTTCCACCCGCAGCTTCGCGTCCAGATTGGAAAGCGGCTCGTCGAACA
>PMNO01000720.1 GCA_003161835.1 Myxococcales bacterium
CAACAAGGCGCCGCGACTCTCCTGGAGGTGCTGCAGTCGGATCGCGGGGCGGTGGTGGCGGCGAATCGCCTGTGGCGGGCGCAGGCCGAGCACGCCTGGGCACGAACGAAGCTCTGGCTGCTCCTCGCCGACCTGGCGCTCCGAAATGCCGAAAAGGCGGGTGGGCCATGAAGGTGTCCTTGACCCTCTCGCAAGGATTGGTCTTCGCGTCGCTACTCAGTGCGGCCTGCGGTTCGCGCGGGGAGGCGACCCAGCAAGCGAAGCCTCCGACGATCCGTACCAGCCTCGAAGCCCGGTGGGTTCCGCTGCGGGCCCCGCGCTCCGTCTCGTTCCTCGAGCTTCCGGCCACCGTTCTCGCCGCCGCTGGCGCCACGGCCGCAATGAACCCGCCGTACTCCGGACAGGTCGTCAAGGTACACACGAGGGTCGGAGAGCAGGTCAAACGGGGACAGCCGGTTGCGGACATCATGATGCCCGCCGTCGTCGCGGCGGCCGCGGAGAACGCGGCGGCGCATACGAAGATCGACGCGTATCTGTCTCGAATGGGNNATGGGGCAGCTCAAGACGTTGAAGGCGGAAGGGCTGGCTCGGACCGCCGACATAGCCGACGTGGAGATGCGCCTTGCCGAGGCGCGCGCCGACCAGATACGCGCCGAAGCCGTCCTGCGAAGCGCGGGCGTTGATCCCCGAGGAGGAGCGCGCCTCGTGACGAGCGGCGGAGTGGTACCCCTGCGGAGCCCCATCGACGGCGTCGTGACGGAAATCTCGGCGGCGCTCGGCGAAACACGAGACAGCGCAGGCGCGCCGTTCGCGCGCATCGCNNGGTCGATCGCCTTGTCGGGGAGGCGCCGGTCGTCGATCCGCGGGACGGCACCACGGCCGCCTGGTTCGAACCCGAACCCGCACGCGCCCTTCCCGGCGGGCTGACCGGAAGGGTGCGTGTCATTCTGCCCGACCGCGCAGGACTCACGATCGCACCGGCTAGCGCTGTGAGCAAAAGGGGTGTGATCGCGTTCGTGCGGGCACGGCGCGGAGACGACACCGCCGAGGTTCCGGTCAAGATCGTCCAGTCCTCCGGGGCCGATGTGTTGATCGAATCATCGTTGGCGGCGGGCAGCGAGATCGCCGAGCGCGTTGCCGAGCCGGGCCGATGATCCGCGCCACCGTGCGTTGGTCATCGGCGCACGCGAACACCGTTCTGGGTCTCGCGCTGGCGTTTGTCGTCCTCGCTGCAGTCGTTAGCTCCCGCCTGAAGTTCGACGCCCTTCCCGACATCACAACCAACCAGGTGAACGTCCTCACGCGGGCGCCTGGTCTCACGCCCGAAGAGGTCGAGCGCCGCGTCTCCCGTCCCATCGAGACGGTTCTGGGTGGGCTGCCCGGGCTTTCACAGCACCGCAGCATCTCACGATATGGAATCTCGGCGGTAACGGCCGTCTTCGCCGATGCGATCGACCCCTACCGCGCGCGCCAGCTTGTCCAGGAGCGGCTGAACACTCTCTCGGGCGTGCTACCCCACGGTGTGGAGATCCCCGAGCTGGGCCCCTTGTCCGGCGGTCTTGGCGAGATCTTCCATTTCACGCTGAGCTCCGCCTCCCGAACACCAACCGAGTTGCTCGAGCTTGCGCAGTACAAGGTCGCGCCCTTGCTGCGCTCGGTGCCTGGCATCGTCGAAGTGAACACCTGGGGCGGCAGAAAGCGGACGCTCGACGTGGTCGCGGACCCGATTCGCTTGGCTCAGCGAGGCCTGACGTTGGACAGTCTCCGATCCGCCCTGTTGCGCGCCACGGGAAGCGCCGCCGCCGGCAGCATCCCATCCGGAGTCGGCACGCAGAGCCTCGTCCGTGCGCTGGCCTTCCCCCAAAGTCCCTCGGAGCTTGGAATGGCTGTTGTCTCACCGGCCACCGTCGACGGGCGCACCGTTCGAGTGGCTGATGTCGCGAACGTATACGAAGGGACGGTGTCGCGCATTGGCGCCGCGACCGCCAATGGAGGCGGAGAGACGGTTTACCTGATGGCGCAGATGCTGCGCGGGGCGAACGCCCTCGACGTCACCGCGGCGATCCATGATCGNNAGCGTGCTCGTGCAAAGCACGCTACGCACCGTGGGGAAGAATCTGCTCGAGGGTGGTCTGTTGGTGGTCGCGGTCTTGCTGGCCATGCTGGGAAGCCTGCGCGCCGGGTTGCTGGTCGCGCTCGCCATTCCGCTATCCATGCTGGGCGCGACGGTCGCGATGGTGGTCCTCGGCATTCCGGGCAATCTGATGAGCTTGGGCGCCATCGACTTTGGGCTGGTCGTGGATGGCTCCGTGGTCGTGGTCGAACAGTTGTTTCATAGCCTGCGCGTTCCGCCAGGCGGTGGCCAAGCCCAGAGCCGTCAGGAATTTCGGGGACAAATCGGCACGGTTGCCGAATCGGTCGCGCAGCCGATGTTCTTCTCCGTCGTGGTGATCCTGTTGGTCTATGTACCGATCGTGGCGCTCACGGGAGTGGACGGGAAGATGTTCCGGCCCATGGCTCTGACCGTGGTGTTCGCGCTCGCGACGTCGCTGGTTCTATCGCTGGTGTTCGTGCCGGCTGCCGCGCGGATCCTCTTGCGCCCCCGGGATATCCCGGTTCGCGATCCGTGGTTGGTGCGGCAGATCGATCGCCTGTACCGGCCGGTGCTCGCTGGCTCGGTCGCGCACCCCTGGATGGTCGGGGGTGGTGCTCTGGCACTCCTCGGCGTGGGCGTCGTGCTGTTTGCCCGGGCCGGGAGCGAATTCGTCCCACAGCTCGACGAAGGCGATCTCGTCGTCCAGACGACACGTGCGGCTGACGTGTCTCTGGAAGCGGCCATCATCGGCGCGGGTGAGCTCGAGGGCCTGGCACTTGCGGCTACCCCCGAAGTGTCGCAGGTCGTCTCCCGCATCGGGAGTCCCGCGGTGGCCACGGACATCATGGGCCTCGAGCAAGCCGACGTATTTCTTCGACTCCGACCAACCAGTGAGTGGCGCAAGGGACTCAGCAAGGACCAGCTGATTCGCGAGCTCGAGAGCGCGATCGTCGGCCACGATCCTGGCGTCGAGCTCTCCTTCACGCAACCCATCCAGATGCGCTTCAACGAGCTCCTGGGAGGTGCGGTGACGGATGTGACCGCCGCCGTATACGGCGATGACTTGGGAGAGTTGCGCCGGATCGCCTCTGATGTGGTCGGCGCCATTCGTCCCGAAGGTGGCACCGCGGATGTCCGCCTGCTCGCGGCCCCGGACGTGTCCCTGGTCGAGGTGAGGCCGCGCGCACTCGATGCTGCGCAACGCGGCTTCTCCGCTGCCGAGATTCTCGAATCGGTGCAGGCGTTCCGCACCGGACTCGACGTGGGAGTCACCTACGACGGGGCGATCCCTATTCCCATTCGGCTCCGGCTCGCTTCGAACGTCACCGCCTCCGATCTCGGCAACATGCAACTTCCGTCGGCCGCCGGGGGTCTCGTACCACTGTCCCACGTCGCAGACGTCCGCCACGCTTCAACCCCCATCCTGGTCAACCACCAGGGGGGCGAACGGCGATTGATGGTCGGCTTCAACGTGCGGGGCGCTGACCTCGGCGTCGTCGTGGCAAGGGCCCAGCAGCGGGTTGCCAACACCGTGCGCTTGCCGGCTGGGTATCGCCTGGTCTGGGGCGGCCAGTACGAGAACCTACAGGCGGCTGCTCGGAGGCTCGCCTTCGTCATTCCGATCGTCGTGCTCCTGATCTTGGTGGTGTTGTTTGCGGCGTTCAGGCGTATCCGGCCCCCCCTGATCATTTTTACGAACGTCCCCTTCGCCTGCGTCGGAGGCATCCTCGCTCTAAACCTACGGGGCATGCCTCTTTCCATCTCGGCGGCCATCGGGTTCATCGCGCTATCCGGGATAGCCGTCATGAACGGCGTGGTCCTGGTCTCGCGCGTTCTCCAGAACGAAGAGGCTGGCGGAACGAGTTCCGTCGCGGCCGAGACTGCTGCGCGAGATCGCGCCCGGCCCGTCCTCATGACTGCTTTGGTGGCGGCGCTGGGCTTCCTGCCGATGGCTCTCGCCAAGGGCGTGGGAGCCGAAGTGCAGCGTCCATTGGCCACCGTCGTCGTCGGCGGTCTGATCACGTCCACGCTGCTCACCCTCGTCGTCCTTCCGGCGCTCTATCCCGGGATGGCTAGGCTTTTCCGAGGCAAGAAGAGTGAGGCCGCCTCGACGGCGCGGCTCGGTGGCTAGATAGACGTATCGAAATCGGAGATTGCCCATGCCAGCGCCAGCACGCCGCAACTTCGAACCTCTGCCCGCGTGGACCCTCCCGGCGGATGAGGTGTTCACGCGCTTCGAGAGTCGCCGTGTTGGGCTCGATGGCGCCGAGCAGAAACGGCGACTCGGGACGATGGGGCCAAACCGCTTGCCAAACAAGCCGCCGAAATCCCCGTGGGTCGTCCTAATCT
>PMNO01000563.1 GCA_003161835.1 Myxococcales bacterium
TTGACCGTGGCGGGGACGTTCACGAAGCCCCCGGCGCGGCGCCTTTCGGGCGAGGCAGCCCTGGATGACAGCGACGCCATGATCGGGCCGGCACATTACCAGACCGACGGAGGCGTGACCACGCCGTGGAGGAAACCGCCGCTCGCTACTCGGCCGGTTGAAACTCTATGGCCAGCTCGACGCGCCGGTTGGCCTCGCGGCCGGCGGGGGTCTTGTTTTCGCTGAGGGGGCGGGTCGACCCGAAGCCGGCTGCGGTCAGCATCTTGCCATCCATGTTGTGGGCGTGCTGCAGAAAGCTCGCGACCGCCGCCGCGCGCGACGCCGAAAGATCCCAGTTGTCGCGATAGCGCGAATTCAAAGACATCGCCTCGTCGGTATGACCCTCCACGCGAATGGGCATCCCCATCGCCCCCATCTCGGCCCCGATCACGTCCAGGACGGGGATCATCTCGGGACGAATCGCCGCCTGGTTCGGATCAAAGAAGTGGGATGCGGAGAGACGGACGGTCAAGCGGTCGTGATCGACGTCGATCTGGACGTGGGTTTCGGGGCGGCTCTGGAGGAATCGCCGCAGGCGCCGCTCGATCTTCCGACGCAGCTGCTCCGCTTTTTCTTCCTTCTTGGTGCGGGGGCGCTGTTCGGTCCCCATGGGCGTCGATTTGCATCTGCCGCCTTCGGTCGGGGGGCCTTCGAAGCGGTTGCGGTATTCGATGCCGCCCGTGCCCTTGAAGTGCATGGCGAACTTGATCGACTCGGACACCTGCACCAGCTTCTTTTGATCGACGCGGCTGGTGGCGTACAAGACGACGAAGAACGCAAACAAGAGGGTGATGAAGTCCGCGTAGGACACGAGCCACCGTTCGTGGTTCTCATGTTCTTCGTGATGCTGGCGCTTGGCCATGTCGAATCAAGGATCGGAAGCGGCGAAGGCGCGTCCGACCTACTTCCCCTCTTGCTTCGGCGCGTGGTGGCCGGCGTAGGACGCCAGCTTCTCCTCGAGAACGCGCGGATTGAGCCCCGCCTGAATCGAAAGGACGCCCTCGGCAATCAGAGTCTTCCGGTCCTTCTCGATCCCCAATTTCCGTTTGAGCTTGTTGGCCACCGGCAAGAACAGGAGATTTGCGGACCCGACGCCGTAGACGGTCGCCACGAAAGCGGTCGCGATGCCGCCGCCCAACTTCGACGGATCGGACAGGTTCTCCATGACGTGAATCAACCCCAGCACCGCCCCCAAGATACCCACCGTCGGCGCAAAGCCGCCGGCCGATTCCCAGACCTTTGCGGCAACCGAGCCGGTGTCGAATTCGTGATGAATCTCCGCCTCCAGCGAGTCACGCGCTATGGCCGCGTCGACGCCGTCGACCAGGAAGCCCACCGCTCGCTTGAGGAACGGCTCACGAATCTCGGTCAATTTTTGCTCCAGAGCCAATACGCCCTCGCGACGCGCAACCGCCGCCAACTCGACGATCTGCTTGATCAGCTCCGGAGTGTCGCTCTTCTGATTTTTGAAGGCCTTCGCCCCCATCTTCATGCCGCGCATGAAATCCGGCATGGGAAACGCAACCGCGCAGGCACCAATGGTGCCACCGATGACGATGATGGCCGCGGTGGCCTGCGCCAATGAGCTGGCGTGCCCCCCTTCGATCGCCTGTCCGCCCAAGATGCAGGCAATGGCGAATACAAGCCCGCCTATCGATGTGATGTCCATGAATGCCTAGAAATCCTTTCAGGTCCCCGGATCGCGTAGCGGCCCACTGCCCGCGGCCAGCCCGGCCGCGATGTCGTGCGCGTCGGCGCGCACCCCGGGCCCCTGCAGAACGCGGTGTCGAAACGCGGCGGCGCGCTCCACCACTTCGTTGATCGGCTCCTTGACCATGATGCGGTCGCCGGTCGTCAGCGTGACAACTGTGTCCGGTGTTTTCTCCACGGTCACGATGAGATCGCTGTTCACGACCACTTCAGTTCCGTCAAAACGCGTCAAATAGATCATGCGATTGTCCATTGCTGTCCGCGGCCGCGCTTGGCCATCCGTGGTCATCGACAGAACGGGGTCATTGCCTGAATCCCCGCTCGTCTTTCTCGGGCGCGCCGGCCGAAACATTTCAGCCGGCGCGCCGAGCAAGGTCCGATATCACTCAGTGTCTCTACCGCCCGCGACTATCGCTTGAGGTTCATCAACTCGGCGAGGAGCTGGTCGGCCGTGCTGACGGTCTTGGCGTTCGCCTGGTAGTTGCGCTGCGCGGTGATCATCTTGATGAACTCGTTCGACAGGTCGACGTTCGAATTCTCCAAGGCGCCCGCCACCACGCCGGCCCGACCGCCCGACCCCGCCTTGCCCAGGGTCGCATTCCCCGATCCGGTGGTCTCGGCAAACAGGTTGCCTCCTGCGCGCTCCATCTGATCAGCGGCGCCTACAAGCGCGATGGTCAACTGACCGATGACCCGGCTTTGCCCATTGGTGAAGGCCCCCAGGACCTTGCCTTCCTTGTCCATGCTGATGTTGGCCAACTCGCCCGAGCCGTACCCATTTTGGGTCACCGAGATCGGGGCGCTGGCGGCGGAGAACTGGGTGACACCCAGAAGTCCTGTACCGCCGGCCACTGCGGTGGGATCGCCCATGTTGATTGTGACGGCCTGGGCCTGGGTGGCATTGAGGGGATTGAACGTGCCCGCGACGTTGGCGACGGACTGCAACGCTCCATCCAATCCGAACGTCAGGTCTCCGGTCTGGATCTCGGTCGGCGTTTTGGCGACGCCGCCGGTAAGACCGCCGCCATCGGTCATGGCGTGGTAAGTCCAGGTTGCCTCGCCGGTCGCGAGATTGCCGGTTTTTCGAAAGTAGATCTCGGTCTGGTGTTCTTTGCCGAGCGAATCGAAAAGGGTCACGCTGGTGGCGAAGTTCGAGGTTGTGCCGGGATTGAGGGGATCCCATGCCGCCGCCAGAGTGGCGGTGCCGGCATCGAGGTTGGCCTTTGCGGTGACGGTGCTGCTCTTGAGCGCGGGCGAAGCCGAAGCGCCGAGCTTGAGATCGCCCGACGACGACCCGACGACCCCGGTGGGATCGGCCGGATAGCCCTGGATCCGCAGCCCTTCCTGATTGACCAGGTATCCCGATTTGTCCATCGAGAACTGGCCCGCCCGGGTATAAAACTGGCCTTGTCGCCCGTTGTGCGAACCCTTCGCCACGAAGAATCCGGTGCCGTCGAGGGCCAAGTCGGTGGCGACGCCCGTGTTGTTCAAGGCGCCCTGGGTCAGGATCTTCTGGACGCTCATCAGTTCGGTGCCCAGGCCGACCTGCGAGACGACGCCGCCTGCGCCCAACATTTGTTGGGCCATGGCGGTGGAAAAATCCGCGCGGCTGGACTTGTAGCCCACCGTGTTGGAGTTGGCGATGTTGTCGCCGATGACGGATAGGTCCGTGCTGCTTTGTTCGAGACCGGACTGGCCGGTATAGAGGGACGATACGAGACTCATGGGGTGTTCCTTTCGTTGATTGAAGTGACGTCGGACATCTTGATCAGGCTGCCGCCAACTTTCAGTTGGGGAACGCCGCCCTCGAAGGCGACGCCGGTGACAGTGCCTGCGTTGGTGAGACTCATGGGGACGGCGTTGCCGTCGGCGTCGACCGCCGCGCCCCGCAGCCCATAGTCACCGGCGGGCATGGCCACGCCGTGATCGTCGCGGCCATCCCAGGCGATCGATACGTCGCCGATTCCCCGCGGGCCGAGCTGCATGGTGCGAATCGGATTTCCGACCATGTCGGTCACGGTGACCGTGACCTTGTTCGCTGGGTTGGCCAGGGTTGCGCCGGCGGTGACGCCTGTGGTGCCGTCGAGGTGCACCGTGCCTCCGCGGTAGGTCACGTTCTTGCCGATGAAAGACGAGGCCGACGTTTGATTCGCGGTGGCCTGTCCCATCAGCAGCGTGTCCAGGCGACTGACCGTGTTCTGCTGCTGTTCGAGCGCCGAGAACTGAGCCAGCTGCGCCACGAACTGCGACGAGTCCTGGGGCTTGGTGGGATCCTGGTTCGCCAGTTGGGCGACCAGCAGCTTCAGAAATTCATCCTTGCCCAAGGCATTGGATCCTTGTCGCGTCACCGTGGTGGGCGGCAGCGCGTCTTTCGCGGATGTGAGGTCGAGAACGGGAGTGGCCATGTCATTTTCTCCTAGGCGGTCACGTGAAACCCGCGGCGGCGGCGCGGTTCGGAAGGGGATGTCGCGCGGGGGGCCTGGCCCGAGACCGGCGCTGGCGCGCGATCGGGCCAGCGGTCTTGGGGCCCGGAGTGGCGCGCGCCGCCACCGGAGTTCGAGCCAGAGTGCGAGGAGGTCTGCGTGCCCGGCTGTCCCGCGGAGCCCCCACCCGGAACGATCGCGCCTTCCGTGCCGGACGCGGTTTGTTGATGGAATGCCGGCGCCGGCTGGTGCGCGGGGGACGCGGACTCGAACGTGCCGAGCGCCATGCCCTCGCTGGCCAGAGCCGCCCGAATTTCGTTCGGCCGGATATCCAGGGTTCTGGACGCGGTGCCATCGATGCGCAGGTCCACCACGCCGTCGTGCATCTGCAAGTGCAAGGACAGATCGCCGTCCTTCTCCGTCTCGATTCTCAGGTGAGCGTTCTTGCCCAACGCCGACGCGTGCAAGGTGGGATCATGGGCCGCCAGATCCAGCAACGGCCCCGCACCGGCGGCGTTGGCCTGCTGAGCGAACGCCAGATCCAACCCGGGCGCGCTCGCGGTCGACTGCACGGTCTGCGTCGGGATGGGCAGGGACGCACCGCTCGCCGCCAGCGTCGGGAAAGCGGAGTGTTCGACCGCGCCCGTGGACGGGCGCACCACGGCCGGGGACGCGGGCGCTGACGCCGGCGGCTCGAGCGGCCGCTCAGCCACGGATCGGGGAGCAGCTTTGGCGTCCTGCGTGGCGGGCGTGACGATCGCCATCGATGGATCGGCGGACGCCGCGCGGACCGCGGGCGCCACGGGGGCGGTGGACAACGGTGCGGGTCGCGTGAACGTCCCGGGCGTGATCCCTTCTGCCGCCGCACGCATCGGATGCGCGGCGGTGGGCTTGGAACGTGGCGCGCTCTTACCGACGCGAGCCGCGGCGGGATGTCGAACGGAGTCGGTGGCCCTGCTCTTATCGGCGCCAGCGATCGTGCCGATGACACTCCGTGATTGAGACGGCAACCCCGCCACGTGGCCCGAATCGAAAAGCCGATGCTGCAACTCGAGAACCGCCGCTCGGACACGGCGCTCCTCGAAGCGACGCGGCGGGGAAGCATCAACCACTTGCTCGGGGCTGGGGTGCCCGGAGCGGGGTTGCGCGGCGGGTGGTGCTACGACCGGAGCGAAACCGTTCAGCCGGGGGTGGGCGGGTACATGCACCGATGGCGAAACGGCCTGGGGTACGGCCAACACCGTCGGAGTCGGGCGGGCGGCCTGCGTTGGTTGGGGAATCTCGCCGGGCGCGAGGCCATCGGCGGGC
>PMNO01000266.1:0-132 GCA_003161835.1 Myxococcales bacterium
CACCAGGGGCACCGGGTGCGCACGCGCGACGTCGGCTTGACCGGGGCCCATGGCTCAGACGGCGCGTCGTTCGTCGAGCGCGGCGATCTCGCGGTAGACGGACTCCAGCTTCTGGACCAGCTCCCCGCGCCC
>PMNO01000266.1:212-4952 GCA_003161835.1 Myxococcales bacterium
CGGTCCTGCCGGCCCGTGATCTGGGTGCTGTCCACGGTCAGCCCCGGCAACTGGTCCGTGATGAATGTGAATTCGCCGAGCCCCGTGGCGAACTTCTGCTCGAAATCACGGCTTGACCCCTTGAGGGGCAACACAAAACCGAAGGTGACCTCGTCGGGCGATTTGCGGTTGGGGTCGACATGGGGGCGATGCGGGGGGATGAGGCCGTGCACCGCGACGCCGAGCCCCTTGCGAATTTCGATCTTGTGCTCGCCCTCGGCGGCCTCGGTATTGACGGCCTCGCTCGGCAAACGAATCTCCACGCCGCCTGCTCCGGGATCGAAGATCTTGTCGGAGGTATTTTCGAGCGGCAGGGTTTCGATGAAGCCGACGGAGTCGTCGTGCAATTGCAGAATGATCCGGCCCCCGGCGCCGATCGTGATCACCGCCGGATCAGCGGTCCGTTCCGGGACCCGCAGCTGGACCTTGACGCCTCCGTCGGTGGGGATGCCGAAGGCGTCCGTCCCCAGTCGGAGTGCCCCGTGTTGCATGACAATGGCGGCGCCAATATCGGCGACCGACTTGCCGCCGCCGACGCCAACGAACCGGGCGATTCCGTCCGCCGCCGTGACCTGGCGGAGAACCTCGACCTGACCTCCGGCGCGCACCTGGCCGAGCTCGATCGTCTTGCCATTGAGGGGATGGCCGGATTCATCGCTCGCCGACACTTCGATGGTGCCGACCGGCAGGGTGGCGTCCCGGTTCGCCGAGCCGCTGACGATGCCCATCGTGAAGGGTTTGGGCTTGTCGTCGTCCTCGGCGGCGGCTGCGGGGGCGTCATCGGAGCTATCCGCGCCGGCGCTCAGCCCGGCGATGAGCATGGTGCGTACGCCGCCGACAGCGGGCACGGCAAAGACGTCCGTCGCCAATTTTTCGCCGTCCACGACAACCTCGGCGTGAAATTGGTGGCCGACCGGTAACCCTTCGAAGAGCGCGCGACCGCCGGCATCCGTCTTGGCCGTGCGCTTCCGCGTGTCGCCCCCCGGCGCCTCCACCAGGGCCGTGATCTCGATGTTCGCCACGGGGTTGGCCAGCGTCTGGCGCGCCAGGCGGACCGTTACCGTGCCGGCCGACATCCCCTGGTCAGGCAGCGGCTTGCCGGAGATGGCGCGCAAGTTGGGCATTCCCGCCGCACCGGGCTGCCCGCCCAGCATCGGCTGCGCCGTTCCACCGGATGGCAATCCGATGGAAGCGGCCAGCCCGGCGAGCGCCGTCACCCAGCCAAGGGCCCATTTACGCCCCGGCAGGGTCACACGGTGTTGGACGCAGAAGTCAGTTTCTTGCCGCATTTTTTGCAAAATAGTGCATCGACGTCATTCATGGCCGCGCACGCCGGACAGTGCGCGTCGGCTGCGACGGGTGAGTGGGGGGCTGGTGCGAGGGAGGGGGCGGAACTTGGGAGGGGGTCGGGGTCGTTCGCCGCGGTCGTCGCGGCCGCGCTCGCGATCGGGGGGGGGCCCGACGCGGCCACCGTGCGCGCCGCCAGGCGATCGCGCAACTCGCGCTCGATGAGCGCGCGATAGTCCTCGCCAGCGGCGAGATCGCCCATCACGCGCAGGGCCCGTGCCCGATAGCGCTCCACCATTTCGCGGTAGTCGACCTGCGAAATCTTGCGCATTTGATAGTCGAGCTCGATCTCCTTGATGGCCTTCAGAACGGCCTGCTTTTCGCGCTCCAGCTCCCGCAAACGGTGTGGAGCGCGCGCTTCGGGCACGAGCGCGATCTCGCCGCGAGTCAGGGGGTCGATCACCCGCCACAACGCGGCGGCACACAGAGCCAGCGTCAGGCCGCCCAGCCCCACCATGACGAGGGGNNCCCGCCAACACCAGAACACGCAACGGCGGCCGACGCGTGCGCCGCGCTCCAGCGGCGATACCCTCCCGCGCACCGCCGCCCACCGTCGCGGCCGCTGAGCCCACGCCCGGCGCGACAACGCCGGGGCCAAGGCCCGCGCCCGTGGCGTGGGTCCTGGGCTTTGCGGTCGGCGGAGGCGCGTTGGACAAGGCGTTGACAGAAAGGTTCAGCGTTCAGTCGAGATTCTGCAGCTCGTCCTCGAGCTGGTCCTGCAAAGCCAGATCGGCGGCCCCCGCCCCGCCCGCGACGGTCGGCGCCGCGCTCGGTGGCGGTCGGCGGGTCAGCCGGTAGGCGCCATAGGCCAGCATCCCGGCCGCACCCACGCCCACTCCGTACGGCAACGCCCACGCCAAACGATTGAAGCCCTTGTCGATGGGGGCCGCCAGGGCAACTTGGCTCCCGTACTTCTGGATGAAGTACTGAATGACGTCTTCGCGGTTCTTGCCCGAGCCAAGCAGGTTGTGAATCTCGACGCGATCTTGCGCGGCGTTGCCGCAGTTCTCGGAGGCGCATTCGAGCAGATTGTGACGGCAGCTTCCGCACTGGCAGATGATATTGCGCACCAACCAATTTTCGTCGACACCCTGCGGGGTCGGCGGTTCGCCCCGGGAGCCGACCATGTCTTGGGCACGGGCCAAGGAGGCGCCGCCCAGCAGCAGACCCAGCCCGACCACCAGCGCCAGCGCCGCGGGACCGGCCGTGCCCGAGACGCCGCCACCCTGGTCCACCCGTTGGGGCGCGCGCGCCAGGACCTTGTCCAGCAGGGCTTCGGGCAATAGGGCGATACCGGTGCCGAACGCGAGCAGCATGAACCCGAGCCAGATCCAGTCGACCAGGGGGTTCACCACCAGCTTCAACATCGCGCTGCCATCGGCCAGGTCATAGTTGCCGAGCGTGATGTACAGGTCCTCGGCGGGCGATCGGTGCATGGCCACCTCGGTGGTGGGTTCGCTCTCGTGGTTGTGGAAAAACCAGCGCGCGGGTCGCATGTGCTCGATCACCTTGCCGTCGACGGATGCCGTGATCTCGCCGGTCACCATCTCTTTTTGGCGGTCTTCTTCATGGGCCAGTCGGTCGAAGCGCAGGGTGTACTTGCCGATATGGGCTTCCTTACCCGGCTCCAGGCGAACTTCACTCTCCTTCTGATAGGCGGAGCCCGCGAAGCCCAGGAACATCAGCACGATTCCGATGTGAACCAGGTAGCCCCCGTATCGCCGCCGGTTGCGCAGGACCATGCCGATGGCCGCCGACAACAGATCGCCACCCGTGTTCTTCTTGCGGATGATGAGGTTGCGAATGAACTCCTGCGAGATGGTGGTGAACACCATCGCGCACAGGGAAAAATTGATCACCGCCGCCCAGGAGGTCTGCAATCCCAGGAGGAGACACAGCCCCGCGGTGGCGGCCGCCACGCTCACCGGCAACATGAACTGGTAGCGCAAGTGTCCCGGGGTCGCCTTGCGCCAGGCGATTCCGGGCCCGACCCCGGTCAGGAACAAGAGGGTGATGCCGATGGGCACCATCCATTTGTTGAAAAAGGGCGGTCCGACCGTGATGCGCTCGCCCATGATGGCTTCGGACAGCGTCGGGAACATCGTCGCGAACAGAACGAAAAACGCCGCGAACAACAGGATCCAGTTGTTGACCGCGAACGCCGCCTCGCGCGACAGCCACGATTCGAAGGTCGCCCGCGATCTCAGCTCCGGCAGCCGTTTGATGACGAACCCGAAGCTGACCACCAGGATCAAGATCATGAAGACCGTGAAAATCCACGCCAGCTGCGTGTCTTGACCAAAGGCGTGCACGGATTGCACGATTCCCGAGCGCGTCATGAAGGTGCCGAAGATGGTCAGAAAGAACGTCAGGATGATGAGGGTGACGTTCCAGATTTTCATCATCCCGCGGCGTTCCTGAATCATGATCGAATGCAGGAAAGCGGTCGCGGTCAGCCACGGCAGGAAACCCGCGTTCTCGACCGGGTCCCAAGCCCAGAATCCCCCCCAACCCAGCTCCTCGTACGCCCACAACATTCCCAGCGTCAGCCCCATCGACAGGAAGAACCAGGCGCCCAGCGTCCACTTGCGCACCGAGGCGATCCAGGCGTCGTCGAGCTGTCCCGAAATCAGGGCGCCGAGGCCAAACGAGAACGGGATGCTCATCCCGACGAAGCCCGTGTACAGCGAGGGCGGGTGCGTCACCATGTACGCGTTCTGCAGCAGCGGGTTCAGGCCCTTGCCCGCGGTCGGGATGTCGCCCAGGAAGGTCGCGAACGGGTTCTTGAAGAAGATGATCACGAACAGGAAGAAGTCCGCGATGGTCATCAAGGTGGTGATCGCGTACGGCAACAGCTCGCGATGCCGGTGTCGGTTGGTGTAGACGGCGATCGCGGAGAACACCGACAACAAGAACACCCACCACAAAATCGAACCGTCCAGGCCCCCCCAGTAGGCGGTGATTTGATAGAACAGCGGCGACGAAGCGTCCGAATAGCGCTGGACGTATTTAATCGAATAGTCGTGGGTCAAGAACGAGTACCACATCGCCACCGACGACAGCCCCAGCACCGCCGCCAGCGCATACACGCCGCTGCGACCAGACTGCACCAGGCGCCGGCTGCCGCGGCGGACGCCTATCAGGGACGCGGTGCCGGCGTAGGTCGCCACCACCAGCGCAATCAGAAGGGTCAACGTGCCAAAGGCCGCCATGTTTGCCTCTCAACTTCCAGTGTTCGCGAGGTTCAGACCCAGTCGCCCGCGGACGGACAACCAACCGCACCGCGAAAAGGACGCAGGAACCTTACCACATCATTTCCGCAGCGTCTGAACTCGGTACCCCCGCAGCTCCGGT
>PMNO01000318.1:0-4079 GCA_003161835.1 Myxococcales bacterium
GGGAACCCGCCATCTTCGCGCATGTGCGAGCCTACTCCAACGGGTGGACTTACACCCCGCCGTCGTCGCTTCCGGCGCTGCCCGCGCTCATCGCGCCGAAGGCACCGATGCACTCCGCGTTCAGGGTGGAAGGGCTGAAACCCGTGGTGCAGATGCTTCCGTTGAACGTATCGCAGTAAGGCACCTCCGGCAGGCAGTCGTCGTCCGAAGCGCAGTGCATCGTCAAACCCACGCGTTCGGCACAGGTGCCGCCTACACAGCGCAGTGTCTCCAGGCAGGGGCTCGCGTCGCAGGTTTCGCCGGCCATTTGCCGCGGCACGCACTTGCGCGGGGAGCCGGTACAGAACTGGCCCGCCGGGCAAATCTCGCCTGGATTGTTGCACCCTCCGTTCGCCGCGACGGGCTTCTTGGGAGCGCACGTCTTGAAGAACGAATCGCATATCTGGTTCGCGTCGCATTCGTAGTCGCTGACACAAGTGGGCTCGGTGGCGTCGGTCGCCTTCTTCTTGCCCGAGAAGACGCGCGCACAGGCTTCATCCAAGGTGTTTCGATCGGTCGGAGTTATCAGAGGTTTGGCGTATACCTCGGTCGCCTTGCTCAGGCAGGCTCCGGCCAAGTCGGGGCGGAACGGACGCGTCGTCGGGCTGCTCGGCGCGGCTTGCTGAACGACGGCGAAGGCGTCGCAAGCGAAAACGCGCTTCGCTTTGCAGGCGGCCGATGTGGCAGCGCACCGGTCGGCCACGCCCATGCACTCGTTTGCAGCCTTCTTGGCGCAAAACTCGTTCTGGGTCAAAGTGCTGCCACCACTTCCGCCGCCACAGCCTGCAATAGTTGCGAGCATCAAGAATAGTGCTCGAATTCTCAATAATTTGGTCATCATGATTGTGGGAGTGTCGACCCGCGCCGGGGCCGACGTCAAGGGAGACAACCTCTACAAGCGTCGACACCTCGCGCCGTCCCGGCTAGATTGCGCGCATGAGATTCGCGCGAGCAGCCGCCATGTCCGCGCTGACGTCGATCGCATGCGCAATTTTCGGTATGGGCGCCTGTCGTCGCGCGGCGGCGCCCCTGGGCGAGGCGGACTCCTACGTCGTATACGAGCCGGAGGCACCGACCGTCGCCGCCGGCGCCGAACGTGGACCCCAGGGCGCCACACTTCCACTTCCCCGATTTCGAGAGGTGCGCCTCGATGATCCGCGGGCAGCGCCCATCCATCGGATTGCCAACGACGGCTTCCTGGGCGAGTTGTTGCGCACGGACTATCTGGCCAAGCAATTGATTCGCGATGGGTGGCAGAGCAAGTCATTTTCAGTGATCGCACGCGCCCAGGCCCAGGAGCCTACCGCGCTGATCCTGGCCGGCAGCCGGATGGCCCGTGCCGAAGAGGCGACGATGGGGGTCGGATTCGCGACCGTCGGTGGCGGGTTTGGAGTCTTTGGAGGCGCCGCGCAGCATCCCCGCGTGATGTGGATTGAAACGGGGGACGATCCGCTCGCTGATCCCGCGTTCGTTCAAACCGCGTCGGGCCGGGTGGCCCGCCTGATCGCGGAACGACTGGCCAGTGCCGCCGACGAGCCAGGTGGCCCCTCGGGCGCACCCGCGGCCCGCGCGCTCATCGATGGCTATGCCTTGGCGATGGAGGTGATCGGGCGTGAATGGCGGGTGGGCGAGGGGCCCCAGGGGAGCCTGCCCCCGAGCGCGGGCACCGGCACCCAACGCGAACGGTTCGCGGGGGTGAGGAGCAACGCCTTCGTCATGGTGCCGGGCGATCTGGGCACGCTGCGCCCGGCGAGCGAGATGCTGACGGACGCCGGCGTGGTCGCCGCGGTCATTCACCGGATGGCCCAGTCGACCGGGGTGGGGCGCAAGGTCGCCCCGCCTGAAATCTACGCGCCGTTCGTGGGCCAGCGGGTTCCCCCCGGGATCAGCCCCGCGGCCGTTCTGGGACCAATCCGGAATTTCCAGGTGAAGTTGCTCTGCGCCTGGGCGGGCGCCATCCTTGGCGGCCATCCTCCGCGCGATCTGGTCGACCTGATCACCGCCTATGCCCAGGCCCTTCCCGCGGAACGTTCCGACCTGTACCGGATCTTCGTTGTGACGACGTACGGTGCGACGGTCAAGGCCGGGGGGGTCTCGCCGAAGCCCGCCAACGCCACCGCCGCGCTGGCCGAACTGACAGTGCTCTCCGCCGAGGTGAGCGCTGGCCGACGAACCTTGCGAGCCGCCTTGCCCCAATGACCGCCGCCGGGCGCGAGCGAACCACGCGCGATCCGACGACTCCTCAGTGGCCAGTCGCGAGCGGCTTGGTTAGAGTGCCGCGATGCCCCCTGGAACATTTTGGAACGAGCGCCGCGTCGTAGTGACCGGGGGCGCCGGTTTTCTGGGAAGCTTCGTCGTTGATCGCCTTCGGCTTCTCGGCGCCAGCGTGGTGGTTCCGCGCAGCGCCACCGCGGATCTGGTGGACCGGCCGGCCGTGACCCGGTTGCTTGCCGACGCGCGTCCGGACATGGTCATCCATCTGGCCGCCCGGGTGGGTGGAATCGGGGCGAACCGCGACAATCCGGGGCGGTTCCTGTTCGACAACCTGATGATGGGCGCCCACATCTTCGAGGAATGTCGCCTGGCCGGGGTCTCAAAGCTGGTCGCGACCGGAACGATCTGTGCCTATCCCAAATTCGCGCCGATTCCATTCAAGGAAACCGACATCTGGGCTGGATATCCCGAGGAGACCAACGCCCCGTACGGTATCGCCAAGAAGGTCATGAGCGTGATGTCCGAGGCGTACCGCGCGCAGTACGGGATGAACAGCGTCGTTGTCTACCCGGTCAACCTGTACGGCCCGCGCGACAACTTCGCCCTCGATTCATCGCACGTCATCCCCGCGTTGATTCGCAAGTGCGTCGCGGCGCGGATCGAGGGTCGGGATGAGGTCGTCGTGTGGGGGGATGGCTCCCCCACCCGAGAATTCCTGTACGTCGAGGATGCCGTGGACGGGATCCTGTTGGCCGCCGAGAAGTACGACTCCAGCGATCCCGTCAATCTCGGCAGCGGCGTGGACATCGCGATTCGAGACCTGGCAACTCTCATTGCCCAGGTGACCGGCTTTCAAGGCCGATTCGCTTGGGACACATCGAAACCAAATGGGCAGCCGCGACGGCGCCTGGACGTCACGCGCGCGCGTGAGAGATTTGGATTCACCGCGCGCGTGTCATTTGAGGAAGGGCTCAAGCGAACCGTGACCTACTACGAAGAACACCGGCTCGGAATCGACGCGCGGGAGCGCATGTCACCTGTCCCCGACGAATCCGTCGCGGCACTGACCCCTGACAACCTGGCGCGCAAGAAGGCTTCCCTATCATGAAGAAGGCCCTGATTACTGGCATCACGGGGCAGGATGGCTCGTACCTGGCCGAGCTGCTGCTGGCCAAGGGATACGAGGTCACGGGCGTCATTCGCCGATCGAGTTCCTTCAACACCGAGCGCCTGGACCCCGTGTATCAGGACCCACACGCGGCCAGCTATCGCTTGCGCCTCACCTACGGCGATCTGGACGACGGCAGCGCGCTGGGACGGATTCTCCATCAGGTCCAGCCCGACGAAATCTACAACCTGGGCGCCCAGAGCCACGTCCGCGTCAGTTTCGACGTGCCCGAGTACACGGCGTCGACGGTTGCGATGGGGACCCTTCGCCTGCTGGAGGTGCTCCGCGACTCCGGGATCAAGAGCAGATTTTATCAGGCATCGTCGAGTGAAATGTTCGGTGGGGCGGCGGCCCCCCAGGACGAAAACACGCCCTTTCAACCACGCAGTCCGTACGCCTGTGCCAAGGTCTTCGCCCACCAGCTTTGCCAGAACTACCGTGAGGCCTACGGCATGTTCATAAGTTGTGGGATTTTGTTCAACCACGAATCCCCGCGCCGGGGTATCCCGTTCGTCACCCGCAAAGTGACCCGCGCGGCGGCGCGTATCAAGCATGGGCTCGATCACAAGTTGTATCTGGGCAACCTGGACGCCCGTCGCGATTGGGGATTCGCGGGCGACTACGTGGAGGCGATGTGGAGGATGTTGCAGCAGGACAA
>PMNO01000318.1:4092-10573 GCA_003161835.1 Myxococcales bacterium
ACCGGTGAATCGCATAGCATTCGCGAGCTGCTCGATGTGGCCTTCGGGACCTTGGGGATGGATTGGCACCCCTACGTGGAGATCGATCCTCGATATCTGAGGCCCACCGAGGTCGATCATCTCGAGGGCAACGCCGCCAAGGCCCGCCGCGTCNNGCGCAGGGAACCCTGGGCCAGGCCCTGATCGAGGTATTGCCCACCAACGACGGGGGCGGCTTCGAGGTGGAGACGAGGAGCCGGGCGCAATGTGACGTGGCAGATGCCAACGCCGTGGTCCGCGCGATCACGGAGGCCGAGGCGGACGTCGTGTTCAACGCCGCCGCATACACAAACGTCGACCGCGCCGAAGACGAGCCGGACGCCGCCTACCAGGCCAACGCCGTGGGGCCGGAGACGCTGGCGCGCGCGACGGCGGCCCTCGGGATCAAGCTCGTCCACTATTCGACGGACTTCGTCTTCGACGGCGAGCAGGAGCGCCCCTACGACGAGTTCGATGCGCCATCGCCGCAGAGCATTTATGCGCGCTCGAAGCTGGCCGGCGAACGGCTCGCGGCCGCCGCTTCTCGCCGGGTTTTCGTGGTCCGGGTGGGGTGCCTTTATGGTCGCGACGGGCGCAACTTTCCGTCAACGATCTTGCGCCGATTGCGCGGCGGTGAAACCGTTCGCGCCGATCGTGAGCGTTTGGGCTCTCCCACCTGGGTGCGCGACGTCGCCTTGGTTTCGGGGGCGCTGGCTCACACCGAGCATTTCGGCCTGTACCACTGCACCTCGGCGGGACAAACCAGCTGGGCCGACTACGCGCGCTTCATAGCCGACAAGCTGAAACTGCCCTCCGAACGCGTGGACGCCCTCCCGACGTCAGCCCTGCCGATGATGCGGGCGCCTCGACCTCGACGCGCCATTCTCGAAAACCGAATGCTGCGGCTGCGCGGTCTCGACACCATGCCAGATTGGCGAATTGCCGCCGAGGCTTTCATCCGGGCCTCGGGGACGCTACCCTGAAGGCCAACATGTCTCCGTCGTCATCCGCCCCATCGTCCCCATCGCCCGCCAGCGTACCTGGTCCCGCGCGCCCGTCGGCCTTGATCGCGGGGGTCTACACGATCGCGCTGAAGACCTTCGGCGACTCGCGCGGGTTTTTCTTCGAGACCTTTCGGCGCAGCTGGGTCCCCGAGGCGCGGGAGATGGTGCAAGGAAACTGTTCCTTTTCGAGCGCCGGCGTCCTGCGGGGCCTGCACTATCACCTGAAGCAGGCCGATCTCTGGAATGTCCCCGTGGGTCAAGTGCGGGCCGTGTTGTACGATTTTCGCCGCGGGTCGCCCACGCAGGGTGCCGCGGAAATCGTCGAGATGGGCGAATCGAATCGCGTCGCGCTCTACATTCCCAAGGGCGTGGCCCACGGGTTCCTCGCCCTGCGCGATTCGTACATGACCTATCTCGTCGACGAGTTTTACGACAACAGCGATGAGCTGGGCATTCTTTGGAACGATCCCACCCTGAAGGTGGATTGGGGCGCGACGGGTGAACCCAGCCTGTCGGATCGCGACCGGCAGAATCCGCGCATTGCCGAGATCGCTCTCGATCGCCGCCCCCCCTGACCGGGCCCCTCAGGAATTCTTGCTGATGAGGTCGTTCGCGTGCTTCAGAGACTCGAACGTGCCTGCGTCCGTCCACCAGCCGGGCAGGGCATCGAAGGTCAAATCCCCGCGCTTAATGTAGGCGTTGTTCACGTCGGTGATCTCGAGCTCCCCGCGGGCGGATGGGCGCAAGCCCGCGATGACCTCGAACACCTCCTGATCATAAAAATAGATTCCGGTGACAGCGAGCGAGCTGGGTGGGTCTTTCGGTTTTTCAATGATACGCACCACCCGATCCCCATCGGTGACGGCGACCCCGTAGCGTCCAGGGTCGGGCACTTCCTTGACCAGGATCTTGGCTCCCCGGCCTTGTTTGCGGAAGCTATCCGCGAACGGTGCCAGCGACGCCTCGAACACATTGTCACCCAGAACCACCACCAAACCGCCGCCGCGGCCAAAGCCGCGCGCCAGGCCGAGCGCCTGCGCGATCCCGCCTGCCTCGTCCTGAACACGATAGGTGAGCTCGCAGCCAAAGTCCTTCCCGCTGCCGAGCAATCCGACCACGGCGCCCATGTGCTCGGTGCCCGTCACGATCAGGATCTCACGAACGCCGGCCTCCACCAGCTTCTTCACCGGGTGAAAAATCATGGGCTCCCGACCCACCGGCAACAGATGTTTGTTCGTCACCTTGGTCAAGGGAAATAGCCTCGACCCCGTACCGCCAGCCAAGACAACGCCCCGTAGTTGATCAGACGCGCTCATGGGACACCCTCGCTGTCATTCCCGCCGGCGGCACTGAGCCGCGCGGCATATTGGTCGTCGTAGTAGGAGCGGTAGGTACCGCTGCGGACGCGTTCACACCACCCGCTGTTTTCGCGGAACCACGTCACTGTATCCGCCAGCCCGTGTTCGAAATCGTGTCCTGGCGACCATCCCAGATCGCGCCGAATTCGGGTGGCATTCATGGCGTACCGGCGATCGTGCCCGGGACGATCGGTCACGTGGCGAATCAGGGATTCGTCGCGACCGGTCAGCTTCAAGATGGCGCGAACGACGTCCATGTTTGGCCGCTCGTTTTCTGCTCCGATGTTGTAGACCGCGCCGGGGGCCGCGCGGGTGACCGCCAGATCGATGGCCTGGCAGTGATCCTCGACGTGAATCCAATCCCGCACCTGCATGCCGTCACCGTAGACGGGTAGGGCTTTCCCATCGAACGCATTCAGGATCATGAGGGGGATCAGCTTCTCGGGAAACTGGTAGGGACCGTAGTTGTTCGAGCAACGGGTGATCACGGTGTCGAGCCCATGGGTATGGTGAAACGCGGCCACGAAATGATCCGCCGCGGCCTTGCTGGCGGCATAGGGACTGCGCGGCGCCATCGGGGTGGATTCCTCGAACGCACCGGTGCTACCCAAGGATCCGTAAACCTCGTCGGTGGAGATCTGGACGAAACGCTTCACCTTTGCGGCCCGCGCGGCCTCGAGAAGCCGCAGCGTACCGCCGACGTTGGTATCCAGGAATGGCTCCGCCGACGCGACGCTGCGATCGACGTGACTCTCCGCCGCGAAGTTCACGATGACCTCGATGTCGTGCTGCCTCAGCGCGGCCGTCACGGTCTGCTGGTCACGAATATCGGCGCGAACGAAGCGGTAACCGGGATCGTGCGCGAGCTCCTGGATGTTTTCCAGGTTGCCGGCGTACGTCAGTACATCGACGTTCACGACCAGATCGTCGGGACGCAACCGACGAACCAGTCGTAGGTAACAGGAACCAATGAAACCGGCCCCGCCGGTGACAAGCATTCTCACGCGCGTGAGAATGCCTGGCAGGGAAGGCGAAATCAAAAAGCGCGGGTTTTGTGCCCAGGTCGGAGACGAAAGAGGCGTCCTGGGGACACAAACTTGGTCGGTGCTAACATTTCAACCCAAACCACTCAAAGGACCACACCCATGACTGTTCGCGCCAAAATCGTCGCGTCGATTGGGGGGGTGCTGATTTGGCTGGGGGCCGCTCGCCTGAGCGCGGCTGCCGACCAGGAAGCCACCTTGCAGCAAATAACCGCGCTCAACAAAGCGGCCATCGCAGCCTACAGCGCGGGTGACTTCGATAAATCGAAGGACCAGCTCCTGCAGGCGGTGGCGGCCGCAAACAAGGACCCCGAGCTCCAGACCCATCCCCTTATGGCCAGGACGTACCTGCATCTGGGTGTCGTCTACGTGGACGGTCTCGAGGACAACGCCGGTGGTATCGCCTACTTCGTCAAGGCGCTGAAGATTCGTCCCGACATCGAAGTGACTCAGGCCCTGGCCACCAAGACCGTCAAGAGCGCCTTCGACCAGGCCAAGGGGCAAGCCGGTGCCACGCCGGCCGTGGCCACAGCAGCTTCCGCGTCCGCGCCGAAGGAGGCGGCGGTGGCGCCCCCCGGGACGGCCACCCCAACCCAGGTCCAGGAGAAGCCGACCCCGAAAATGACCGTCGCCGATAAGAAAAAGGCCGCCGCCGAAGAAAAGCAAGCCGCCGCCGAGGAGAAGAACAAGGACCGGCAGGCAAGGGCCGACAAGGAAAAGCTGACCAAGGACGCCGCTCAGGCCCAGGCCAACGAGACCAAGGAACGTGCCGCTAAGGAAAAGCTTCTGGCCGAGAAGACGGACAAGGAAAAGCAGCTCGCCGAGAGCAAAGCAGCGCACGATCAATTGCAGAAGGAAGCCAAGGAGAAGGAAAAGCAGGCTCAGACCGAGAAGGACAGGCTGTCCAAGGATCTGGTGCAGGCCAAGGACAGCGAGGCGAAGGAGCGGGCCGCCAAGGAGAAGCTTCTGGCCGAGAAGACCGACAAGGAAAAGCAGCTGGCTGACGCCAAGGCTTCGATTCTGCAGCTGCAAAAAGAGAAGGCCGAGAAGGAAAAGCTTCTGGGTGAGTCCTTGGCTCGGGAGAAAGCCGAGCGCGAGGCCAAAGAGAAGCTGGAGAAGGAGAAGCAGCTGGCGGAAGCCCGCGAGAAGGACCGCAAGAGCAACGAGGACAAGGAGCGCGTGAACCGGGAAAAGGTGGCCGCCGGTCCGGATCTACCCGCTCATTTCGCTAGCCCCATCTACTGCGCCATTCCGGACGAGGCCCAAACGGGCGTCGATCTGTTCGTGCATTGCGTGGCGCAAGCGAACCTGAGAGACAAGGAAATCGCGTTCTACTACCGCCCAAGCGGAGGCAGCCACTACAACTCACTGGCGCTGGAGCCCTCGAAGAAGGGTTGGCACGCTGCCATGGTTCCGGCGGAACACGTCACGGGCAAAGTCTTGCAATACTACGTCGAGGTTCGGGACCGACAAGGTGCGGTGGCCGCCGCCAACGGCAAACCGAACTCTCCAAATATCCTGAGTCTGAAACCGTCAGGCGCAACCGCGAACCGTTCGGCGGTCAAGGTCAAGGTGTCAACGCTCAGGCCCGTCCCGCGGTGACTCCGGGACGGGCGCCGTCTTCAGGTCCCTCAGCGGGATCGGGTGGGAAAGGCGTCCGCCCAGTTTGCTGAAGCCGAGACGTTGCGCGGGGTAGATGCTGCGATGGCCGGTCAGGTGGTAGGCGAGCACGCAGACGATCACCACGTGCGGAAAAACCGGCGCGCCGAGCAGTTCCACGGCCATGATCGACAGCGCGAGCGGCGTATTCGCGGCTGCCGCGAACACTGCGGCGAGGCCGACTCCGGCGCCCAGATCGATGGGAATGCCAAGCTGGCGCGCGAGAACGCTGCCGAGAGCGGCGCCCACGAAGAACAGGGGCGTGACTTCGCCGCCCAGGAAGCCGGCGCCGAGAGTGATGGCCGTGAAGAGCAGTTTGAGCGCAAACGCAAGGACCGGCAGCTTCGGATCTTCGAAGGCACGCAAAATGGTCGGCACACCCAGCCCCAGGTAGTCGCTCGTGCCAGCGAACTTCCAAAGGCCGACAACCAGGAGGCCCCCGACGCACATGCGGAGGGGAAGGCGCGGAATGTACCTCTCGCCACGCTTCTTGATGAAATGAGTCAGCTCGATGAAGGCGGTCGTCACGATCGCGACGGCAGCGGCAAAAACGAGCCATTTCAACAACAGAGCCGGAGTCAGAGACAGGTGAGATGCCGCAGGATAGCGGGTGTGCGTGATACCGAGCGCACGCGTCGTCATGTCAGCCACGACGGAAGCGACCAGCGCCGGCGCAAGTGCCTGGTACTCGATCCGTCCGAGTACGATGAATTCCAGTCCGAAGACCGCTCCGGCGATGGGGGTCCCAAAGACCGAGCCGAAACCGCCCGCCACGCCGGCCGCGAGAAGCTGTTGCCGGCCCTGCTTTTTGACGCCCAGCCGGTGCGCAAGCCAATCGCTCAGGCTGGCGCCGATCTGGACGGCGGTCCCTTCCCGACCAGCGCTGCCTCCGAAGACGTGCGTGGCCACGGTGCCGACCAGGACCATCGGAGCCATCCGCAACGGAATCTCCGGGCCCTGGTCGTGAATGGTGTCGATCACCAAATTGTTGCCGGACCTGATCGACTGGCCGAAGCGCTCATAGATCCAGCCGAGGATTAGGCCCGCCAGCGGGAGGCCATAGATTATCCCTTCATGGTCCATCCGGAGTTGGGTCGCCCGTTCGAGTAGCCAAAGGAAGAGGGCGGACGCTGCGCCGCAAAGGACCCCGATGAGCGAGCCGAGCAAAATCCATTGCCCCATGGTCTCGAGCCGAGTGCGCCCGGTCCCTGAGTCCCCGTGAGCGGGCGAAGGGGTGGGGGGCTCTTGTCGGTCGCTTGGATTCTTCACGCGGCGTCTCCTGGCTTTGCGCCGAAGGGGCTCACGTGAACTCCTACGGCGCCCTTTTCTTGGGCTGCAACGTAGGAGTCATTGGCAGGCCGCCGTACGAACGGCCACGGTTATCGGCGGACTCCACCGC
>PMNO01000701.1 GCA_003161835.1 Myxococcales bacterium
TACCAGTACACCTTGCAGGACGCGGATCCCGCGGAGCTGGACGTGTGGGCGCCCCGCGTCCTGGAGCGTCTGCGTCAGGTGCCGGAGCTGGCTGACGTGGCCACCGACGAACAGCCGGGCGCGCTGCAACTCTCCTTGATTGTCGATCGCGACACCGCGTCCCGCCTGGGCGTGACGTCGCAAGCGATCGACGACACGCTCTACGACGCCTTCGGCCAGCGGCAGGTATCGACGATCTTCACGCAATTGAATCTCTACCGCGTGATTCTGGAGGTCGCCCCCGCATTTCAGCAGAGCCCCACCGGCCTCGATCAGATCACGGTGCGCGCGACCAACGGCGCTGCCGTGGCCCTCAGCTCCTTTGCGCGCTACGAGCCATCGCGCACGGCGCTGTCCATCGCCCACGCCGGCCAGTTCCCGGCGGTGACGCTGTCTTTCAATCTCGCGTCCGGCGTGGCGCTGGGGCACGCGGTCGCCGCGATCAAGAAAGCGCTCGCGACCGTGGACACGCCCGCGGGGCTGCACGGGGATTTCCAGGGGGCGGCCGCGGCGTTTGGCGAATCCTTGGCGACCGAGCCCCTGCTGATCTTGGCCGCCATCGTCACCGTCTACATCGTGCTGGGTGTCCTGTACGAGAGCTACATCCATCCCATCACCATCCTGTCCACCTTGCCGTCGGCCGGGGTGGGCGCCTTTCTGGCCCTCCTCGTTTGCCGAACCGAATTCTCCGTCATCGCCCTCATCGGGATCGTGCTCTTGATCGGCATCGTCAAGAAGAACGCCATNNATGATGATCGATTTCGCGCTCGAGGCCGAGCGCGATCGCGGCCAGTCGCCACGCGATGCCATCCACGAGGCCTGTCGATTGCGTTTCCGACCGATCATGATGACCACCCTGGCGGCGCTGCTGGGCGGGCTGCCCCTGGCGCTCGGGCACGGAACCGGGTCGGAGCTGCGGCGCCCGCTCGGGATCTCGATCGTCGGCGGTCTCCTGCTGTCGCAGATCTTGACCCTGTTCACGACCCCCGTCATCTACCTCTACATGGAACGCGGCGCCTCCGCCTTGCGGCGCCGCTTCGGGCGCGGTACGGGGCAGGGGCAGGGGNNCTGGCGGGGATGACGGCGTATTTTCTCCTGCCCATCGCTCCGCTACCGCGGGTGGATTTTCCCACCATCTCGGTGTCGGGCGCGCTTCCGGGGGCCAGCCCCGAGACCATGGCGTCCGCGGTCGCCACGCCGCTCGAGCGTCGGTTTGGGCGCATCGCCGGTCTGACGGAGCTGACGTCGGTCAGCGCGCTCGGGTCCACGACGGTCACGATGCAATTCGATCTGGATCGCGATGTCACGGCGGCCGCCCGGGACGTGCAGGCCGCCATCAACGCCGCCGCGGGCGAGCTGCCGCCGAACCTGCCCAGCCTCCCCAACTATCGCAAGGTCAACCCCTCCGATGCGCCCATTCTCATCCTCTCGCTCAAGTCGCGCGCCCTGCCCTTGGCTCAGGTCTTCGACGCCGCGAACAGCATCCTGGCCCAGAAGATGTCGCAGATCGACGGGGTCGGCCAGGTCATGGTCGGCGGTGGACAGCAGCCCGCGGTCCGGGTCGCGGTGGACCCGGAGGCTTTGGCCGGGCGGGATCTCGGGCTCGAGGACATCCGGGCCGCGCTGTCACAGTCAACGGCCAATCAGCCCAAGGGAAGCGTGGGCGGCGCCGATCGCGCCTACAACTTGGCGGTCAACGATCAACTGTTGGGCGCGGACGCATACCGGCGGCTGATCATCTCGTATCAGGGAGGCGCCACCGTTCGCCTGGGCGACATCGCACAGGTCACCGATGACGTCGAGAACAATCGGCTCGCCGCCTGGATCGACGGCGAGCGGTCGGTGCTCATGATCGTTCGCCGGCAACCGGGGGCGAACATCCTGGCCACGATCGAGCGCATCAAGGCGGCGCTGCCGCGACTGACCGAATCCATTTCACCCGCCATCGAGGTTCAGGTGGCGGTGGACCGAACTCAGACCATCCAAGCCTCGGTCCACGACGTCGAGCTCACGTTGGTGCTGGGCGTGCTTCTCGTGATCGTGGTGGTATTCGTATTCCTGCGCAGCGCCCGCGCGACGCTGATTCCCAGCGTCGCGGTTCCGTTGTCGCTCGTGGGCACCTTCGGCGTCATGTATCTGCTCGGCTATAGCCTNNCTGATGGCCCTGACCATTTCGACCGGGTTCGTCGTCGACGATGCCATCGTCGTGACCGAAAACATCGCCCGCCTGGTGGAGGACGGTCACCCGCCGCTCGACGCCGCCTTTCTGGGTGCCAAGCAGATCGGCTTCACGATCGTATCGATCACCACGTCCCTCATCGCGGTGTTCATTCCCATCCTGTTGATGGGGGGGATCATAGGGCGGCTCTTTCGCGAGTTTTCGGTGACCCTGGCGGTTGCGATAGCGATCTCGGCGCTCATCTCGCTCACGGTCACGCCGACCATGGCCGCGCGCCTCCTGCGGCCGTCCGCGGAGACGCGTCCCGGCCGATTTCATCGCCTCTCGGAGCGGGCGTTCGCCTGGCTGACCCGGGGCTACGACCGCGGCCTCGGCTTCGTGCTCAACCACACCCGGCCGACGCTGGTGATCACGCTCGGCACCGTGGCCCTGACCACGGTCCTGGCGGTCCGGATTCCCAAGGGCCTTTTTCCCCAGCAGGACACCGGGCTCGTCAGCGGCTTCTCCGAGGCCGCGCAGGATATCTCGTCACGCGCGATGCGTGAACGACAGGAAGTCGTGAACGCAATCGTCGGCCAGGATCCCGACATCGCGCACGTGGTGTCATTCGTCGGCGCCGCCAATGGTTCCACAGGCAACACGGGCACCTTGTTCGTCGCCCTCAAGCCCTACGCCGAGCGCCACGCGACCGCCGACCAGATCGTGGCCCGCCTGCGTCCCAAGCTGGCGCGGGTTCCGGGCGTCTCGCTGTTCTTGCAGGCGGTCCAGGATGTCCGCCTGGGTGGACGCGGTTCCCGCACCCAGTACCAGTACACCCTGGAGGGAGCGCAGCTGGAAGAACTGCAGACCTGGGCGCCGCGCGTCCTCGATCGCCTGCGCAAGATTCCGTTGTTGCGCGATGTCGCCACGGATCAACAGACGGCCGGCCTGCAACTGTCGGTGGTGGTGGACCGCGACGCGGCCGCCCGCCTGGGGGTGAGCCCGCAAGCCATCGACGACACGCTGTACGACGCCTTCGGCCAGCGCCAGGTGGCGACATCGTTTACCGCGCTGAACTACTACCGCGTCGTGCTCGAGGTGACGCCCGAACGCCAGAGCGGCCCCGAGCAGCTCTCCCATCTGTACGTGCGCGGCGCGACCGGTCTGCTGCCCTTGTCGTCGCTGGCGCGTTTCGAAATCACCCGCACGCCGCTCAGCATCACCCACCAGGGCCAATTCCCCGCGATCACGCTTTCGTTCAACTTGGCGCCGGAAGCCTCGCTCGGACAGGCGGTCGACGCGATCGAGAAGGCGGAACAACAGATGGGTTTGCCGGCCGAGATTCACGCCGGATTCAAGGGAACCGCGCAGGCGTTCGGCGCGTCACTGGACAGCGAGCCGTGGCTGATCCTGG
>PMNO01000054.1:0-207 GCA_003161835.1 Myxococcales bacterium
ACCAGATGGGCGTCACCAGCAACCTCACCTCCACCGAGCTGGGGCAACTGGTGGAGTATCTGATGGAGCTGGACGACGAGCCGGAGCCCCAGGTGACGGTGCCACCGCCGCCCCCCCCGGCCAAAGCGGCGCACGGGGCTTGTTCGATCGAGCCGCCCTCGTCGAGCGCGCGCAGGACGGGCCTGTGGGTGGCGTTGGTGGCTGGCG
>PMNO01000054.1:271-3194 GCA_003161835.1 Myxococcales bacterium
GTACCCCTGCCCATTGCTCACGGCACTGTGGCCTTGCCAGTTGCTGACCAGGAAACCGCCGTCCACCATCATCTGGTATCCCGAAAAGAAGAACGGCGACAGCTTCCGCTGCGCATCCCTGGGCTCGGGTTGCGACGGGCCGCCAATCGTCTGTAGGACCGTCTTCCGGAAGGTATCGATCCGCAGGAGACTGGCGGCGTAGCCCGTCGACACCGTCACCAACCCAGGCGCGAGGCGCACGGCCTTGACCATGCTGTCGGCCGGAACGTCGGCGGGCACCTCAAATAATGTTCTGAGGCCCACGCCCCAGCCGAGCTCGTGAATCACGCTGTGACCATCCGTCTCGGAGCAGAAGAGAAACGTGCCCTCCCCGGTCGCGCGGATCAAGCGAACCTTGTCGATGCCCTTGAACAAGCGCGCGCGGTCGGGCACCGGCTGATTCGCCCCGTCCACCTCCCAGACGAAGATTCCGCCGTCGCCGTTGCCGGCCACGACGGTGTGGCCATTGGGCAGCCGGCGAGCGGATTCGATGCCTCCCGGACTTCCGGCGAGGGTGACCTCGCGAACAATGGCTCCGCGCGCGGCCAGATCCACCTCGACAAACCCCGCCGGGGAACTGCGCAGGACCCGATGGCCGCCGATCAACTGGAGATCGCGGCCGGGACCACGCAGCGACCAATTTCGCGCTTGCGTGTCCAGGTCAATGTAGTGCAAGGCGCCGTTTCCCTCGTCGTTGATCAGCAACTGACGGGGCCCCGGCACCATTCGGTCCTGGAAATCTGCGGACAAAGGCATCTCCTTCACAACAGCGTCACGACAACGCCAGATCGCACAGCTGCCGAAAGGAATCAACCACGGCCGCCGCCGCCCGGCACTCACCAAAGCCATAGCTGACGAACACAAAAGGCACGCCGTTGGCCGACGCCGCCGCCTCGTCGCCCGATGTGTCACCGACGAACAGCGGCGCGCGCAGGCCGTTTCGCGCGATCAGCGCGCGCAAATTGTCGGCCTTGGGGCGCCGCGTGTTGCCCCAACATTCGTGGTCGCGGAACAGAGGCGCGAACCCCGTGGTGGCCATGAAGATTTCGATGTACCCAGCCTGACAGTTGCTCACGATGAACAGCGGGTACCGCGCGGCCAGCGCCGCGAGCCCCTCGGCGACCCCCGGGTACAGAACTCCGCCGCGCTCCGCGATGAGGCGATTGTCTTCCTTCTCGGATTCGTCCGAGAGGAGCTTGATCTGATGTTCCGGCAACCCCACGCAGACCTCGCGCACACACAACTCATGCGGCTTGCCGGCGACGCCGCGCACGTCGGCGGCCGTGATCGAGCGAAAGTCGATCTGGTGCTTCGCGATCACATTGTTCCAGCCCTGGGCGCAGACCGCGCACGTGTCCCAGAGGGTGCCATCCAGATCGAAGACCACTGAATCGATCGGGGGCAAGCTGTTCTTGCTGCGCGACGATGCGGACATGCTCGCGCCTTACTGGGCGACCTGGTGGTTGGCGAGAAGCTCCAGGGCGCGCACCATCGCCGAATGGTCCCATCGCGAGCCACCCTGGGCGTGGCAGGCGTTGAAGAGCTCCTGCGCCATCGCGGTATTGGGCAGGCTGATTCCCATTCGACGGGCGGCGTCGAGCGCCAAGTTCAAATCCTTCTGATGCAGCTCGATGCGAAATCCAGGGTCGAAGGTGCGTTTGATCATGCGCTCGCCGTGGACCTCGAGCACGCGGGACGACGCAAAGCCTCCCAGCAGCGCCTGGCGCACCTTGGCGGGATCGGCCCCGGCCTTGGAGGCGAACAGCAGCCCCTCGGCCACGGCCTCGATATTGAGGGCGACCATGATCTGGTTGGCGACCTTGCAGATCTGGCCCGCGCCATTTTCCCCCACCAGGGTGATGTTCTTGCCCATGAGTTCGAACAGAGGGTTGACCTTCGCGAACGCACCGGCGGTGGCGCCAACCATGATGGTCAGGGCGGCGTTCTTGGCTCCGATCTCGCCTCCCGACACGGGGGCATCGACATATTCGCAGCCGAGCTGGTTGATCCGTTTGGCGAAGGTCTTGGTTTCGAACGGCGAAATCGAACTCATGTCGACGACAAGCTTTCCGGGGGTCAGGCCCGCGGCGATCCCGTCGGCTCCAAAGAGTGCCTTCTCCACGTCCGGCGTATCGGGCAGCATGGTGATGATCACGTCGGCCTTCTGGGCCACGTCCTGGCCGCGCGCGCAAGCGATGCCGCCCGCCGCGGTCAGCTCGGGCGCCACACCGCTCCTGCTGTGCAAATACAGCGTGTGGCCGCCCTTGATCAGGTTGGCGGCCATCGGCCTGCCCATGATGCCCAGCCCGACAAATCCCAAGTTGCTCAATGGCGTGATGTCTCCGTGGTTGCGTCTGGCGACTCAGAGGTACGGCTTGATCCAGCCCAGGCCCGCCTCGGTCGTGGTGGACGGCCGATATTCGCACCCGATCCATCCCTGGTATCCGATCCGGTCGAGGTGTCGAAACAAGAATTCGTAGTTGATCTCGCCCGTACCGGGCTCGTGCCGGCCAGGTGTATCGGCGATCTGGATGTGCCCGATCCGTCCGAGGTTCTTCTCGAGGGTGGGCGCCAGATCGCCCTGCACGATCTGCATGTGATAGCAGTCGTACAGGAAACTCAGGTTGGGGACGGCCGCGTAGTGCATGAGATCGAACGCCTGGCGCGAGGTGTTCAGGTAAAAGCCCGGGATGTCCCGCGGATTGATGGCCTCTATCAACAACGTCAGGCCGTGCTTGGCCAGCTCCTGGCCCGCGAAGCGCAGGTTCGCCAGATAGGTTTCCCGCAAGGTCTCCTCGTTCACGGCGCGCGGGCGCAGCCCGGCCATGCAGTGAACTTGCCGGCAGTCGAGGGCCAACGCGTAGTCGATGGCGGTGCCCACGCC
>PMNO01000313.1 GCA_003161835.1 Myxococcales bacterium
CCGAAAGGAACCGCTCGAGGTTGTCGGCGAAGAGCGCCGCCGTCCGCTGGTAGTAGAGCGGCGTCACCCCGGCCACGTGGGGCGTGAGGATCACGTTCTCGAGATCCCACAGTGGGCTGGTCGCGGGCAGCGGCTCTTCCTCGAAGACGTCCAGCCCGGCGCCCGCCAGCTTGCTCGCGCGCAACGCCTCCACCAGCGCCGCCTCGTCGATCACCGCGCCGCGCGACACGTTGTAGAGAAACGCGCTCGGGCGCATCCGCCCGAGCCGGCGCGCGTCCATCAGGTGGTGCGTCGCCCGCGTCAGCGGCACCGTGAGGCAGACGTGGTCGGCGCGCCCCAGCGCCTCGTCGAGCGCGCCGACNNACCCGCACACCGAAGGGCCGCGCCCGCACCGCCAGCGCTTCGCCGATCCGCCCCAGCCCGACGATGAGCAGCGTCTTCCCCGTAAGCTCTCCGGGCCCGTCCGAGCGCGACACAAGATCGCGCTGCCATCGCCGCCCGAGCTGCGCCCGAAACAGCTTCGGCAACCCATGCGTGAACATCAGGATCATCGCCAGCAGGTGCTCGGCGATGTTCGGCCCATGCACCCCGCTCGCGTTCGTGACCACCACCCCGCGCGCCAGCATCTGGGGCGTGACGATTTCATCCAGCCCCGCCGCCACCGAGCTGAACCACCGCAGCCGTCGCGCCCGCGCCAGTTCGTCGTCCGTCAGGCCACCGGTGACGATCACCTCCGCCTCGGGCAGCGCCTGCCCGAAGGCGTTCCCGTCGGCGTACGTGACCGCGACCCGCCCGTCGAACCCCGCGAGCGCCGTCCGGAAGTAACCCTCATCGGTCGACCCCGGCTGGACGGCGATCAGAACGCGCAGCAGACCATGCTCGGCCGGCGGCCCGGCGTGCACCCCGCTGAACGGGGGCGCGTCGCTGGCCGGAAACGTCTCTTCGTTCGCTTCGTCGATCGGATCTTTTGCAGGCATGGGGCAAATATTGACCCCAATCCCAACGCGGCGCACTTGCGCAGGCCGGACGTCAGGGCGACATGATGCGCCCAGGGGCGTTCATGTCGCCGGCCTGGGTGTGGCACGAGTTGCAGGCCCCGACGGTTTGCGGCGTGACCATCGCGCGGGTGGCGGTGCCGTTGGTGATCTTCACCGTGAACGGCGAGGACACGGCCGTGTTCGAGTAGAAGTTTCCAGCCGCGCTCGGCGTCAGGGTGAGGGCCTGGCCATTCGATCCGGTGATGACCACGCGGACTCCCGTGTTGCCATTGACGCCGTTGCAGCCGTCGGGCTCGTGGGAGGTTGGGTAGACGGTTCCCGAAATCGAAAAGGAGTGGCAGTTCTTGCAGTTGTTCCCGGGCTGCATCGTCGCGCCGTTGCCGCCGCTGTACATCACTTTGCTGGTGCAGACGCTCGCGGTGGAGCCGCTGTCGGCCGGAGCGCCGGCGTCGACCTGGGCTCGCCCCCCCGTCCCGCTATCAGCGCCGCCATCCGGTCTTCCCCCGTCGGTACTGGTCCGTCCTCCGGTTGTCATGCCGGCATCGGGACCACCGAGCATGCCGCCGGTGCCGCTGTTCCCGCCGGTGCCGAGCTGCCCGCCTGTACCGATGCGCCCGCCGGTGCCGATCTGCCCACCGGTGCCGATGCGCCCGCCGGTGCCGATCTGCCCGCCGGTGCCGGTCGGATCGAGCGGCTGACCGCCCGTGCCAGGCGCAGCTCCACCCGTTCCCGCGATCGCGGCGCCGCCAGTTCCGAAGCCCGCTCCCGAATCCACCGAACCGAGGTCATCGATCGACGAGGTGTCCGGCTCGGGCACACAGCTCGCCAGCGCCACGGCACCCAACGACATCAGGAGGAGTTTCGGCAGCGAGCTTTTCATGGGCTCTCCTGTCGGTTGATTCCTCCCGAGGTAAAGGAACGAGCACCTGATTTACGTGTCCATGCTCGGTGCGTGTCGGCGAACCTGAGCGGGCGCAGCACATCGAGACCGGCCTTGTCTCGGTGTCGTGCGCCGAACGCGCCGCTTTCGGCCGGGAGTTGCTGTCGTTGTACAGTACAAGTACTGGCCGGCCCGCGAACTATCGAGCCGCCGCTCTCGATGGGGGCCGGTCGATTGGTGACGGCACCAACGGAATGCTCAGATGTAGCCGCAGTGGGCGATCACCTGCCCGGCGTCGGTCTGCTCGCAAGCGGCCCTTGAGCAATACGTATCGCCTTGATTGGCGACGACACAGGCGCAGTCGCGCGTGCTGCAGTCAAGCGGGCTGCAGAAATACGTTGGCGGCAGCGCTCCTCCATCCGGGCCTTGGAACGGCCCGGCGCGCATGAGGCAATAGGTCTGGCCAGTTACACATTTGGTGTTGCCGCAGATGAAAGGAGTCCCCGACCCGTTCCCATCGGGAGCGGCGTCGGCGTCGGCGGTGATAGTGTCGGCGGGGGCGGCATCCGCTACGGAGGCTGTAGCTCCACCGGTCCCGTTGCCTCCCACGCCCTCACGCGCACCGCCACTTCCCTGTCCTGCGTCGAGCGGCGGATTGCCACCACTGCCGCAGGCCTGGAGGGCCGCCAACAGGAAACACCCGCAAATGACTCTCCATTCGAATGGCCCGTTCCTGTTCCATGTCATTGTCTTTTTGCTCCTTTGGCGCGTCGGGGCCGATCGGGTGCACTGCAAGGCTTCTGCCGAGGGGCCAACTCAGCGACAGCCGACGCTCAAAAGCACCGCGAATCGCGGCGATCGTCGGCCACTGGACATCGAAAGTCCGTGGACTCGGCT
>PMNO01000316.1 GCA_003161835.1 Myxococcales bacterium
AGCGACGCCAGCGCATCTCGAAACGCGTCGCTCGCCTCGCGCGCGGGGCCGAAAGCCAGACGCTGTGCCTTCAGGTTGGTGTTTTCGACCGCCAGCTCGAGAATGCTGCGATCGATCTCCTCGTACTTGGCCAGGTGCTGCCGGAACTCCTCCAGGGCTTTCGTCTCGGCGGCATAGTCGAGATGCTGCAGGTGGGGCGCCAGCGCCGCGGAATCCGCCCGAACGGCGTTCTTCATTTGTTCGGCTTCACGCGCGAACGCGATGGATACCTCGTCGGTATCCGCCATCACGGCGCGGTTGGACGCGTCGGACGCCTTGTTGAACTCGACGCGCAGATCCGCCGCCAACCGGCGCGCCTCCGTGAGCTCCGTAAGAACGGCGTCGGGCCCGCCGTGGCAGCCCATCACGGCGGCGCTTGCGGCGGCCCAGACCGCCGCGGCGACGACCAAGGAAAACGGACCCCGGACGGCAGGAGTGCGCGTCTGACCAACAGATCCCAATGAGCCTCTCACCCGGCGAAAACTAACACGCCCGGGTGGCCCGGCGGGCGGTCACCGCAATCCGAGCCCACGGGCCAGGGCCTGGAACGTGGCCACGGCGGCTGTTGGCCGGCGCGTCAGCGCGGGATCGCCCGCAAAATCGATGGTGTACAAACCGAAGCGCCCCTCGTAGCCGTGCGACCATTCGAAATTGTCGATGAGCGACCAATGGAGATACCCGATCACGGGCACGCCCTCGGCGCGGGCGCGATCGATGGCATAGACATGTGATCGGATGAATTCCGGGCGCAGCTTACCGGCCCTGTCGGCGACGCCGCTCTCGGTGACGATGATCGGCCAACCGTACGGCGCGAAACTCAGCAAGAGCCGATAGAGGCCCTCTGGATAGATCTCCCACCCCATGTCTGAATGCGGACGCGCCGGATCCGCGACCTGATCGTAAGGGGCGCCCCGACGCGTGATCGCGCGGACGATTTGGGACCGGACGAGGTCGCGCGTGTAGTAGTTGATGCCTAGCCAGTCGAAGCTGCCGCGCAGGGCGGGGGCCGGCTCGTCGATGGTGATCGCGAGGGGCAGCGCGATGTGAATTCGTCCCGTGGCCACCGCGTCGGGGATCGCGCGGTTGTAGAAATTGTCGGCGATGCCCGCGATCAAGCCGTCCACGGGGCCGCCCGCGGGGTCGAACACGCGCACGTTGTGCGCCAACCCAATGCGCGTCGCGGAGCCGTCGCCGTCCGCGTCGGCACGGTCGTGGACCCGAATCGCCGCGGCCGCCAGCGCGTGCGCTTGCAGCAGGCGCGCCAGCACGCGCGCGCCGCGGGCCGGATCGCGAACCCCCGGCGGCCATTGTCCCGCGATGTAACCCTTGGTGACGTAGACGTTCGGTTCGTTCAGCGTGCACCACAGGTCGACCAGATCTCCGAACGCATCGGCCGCACGGGCCGCGAAAGCCGCGAACGCCTCGGGGGCCCCCGCCCATTCCCAGCCGCCTCGCGCGGCCAGCCAGTGCGGCAACGTGAAGTGGTAGAGATTGAGCATGGGAGCAATCGGGTGCCGGCGCGCGGTCCGCAAGGCCACCAGCATCTCGCGATAGCGCGCGGCGGCGGCGGTGTCCCAGGCGCCCTCGGTCGGTTCCAGCCGGCTCCACTCGATGCCCAGGCGGTATACGTTTGCGCCCAGATCCTCGACGGCGGCCACGTCCTGGCGCCACAGATTCCAGGAATCGGCGGCCCGGCTGGCGCTGGCCCCGTCCGCGACGTGCGGCTGTCCGTCGGCATAACGGCCTCTTTCCCAGTCGGTCCAGTCGTTCTGGTTTCCGCCCTCGATCTGGTAGGCGGAGGTCGCGACCCCCAGCAGGAAACCGGGGCCGACGCCGGCCAACATTTGGTGGTGATCGATGTCTTGCTGATCGAATGTCAGGGGCTTGTGGCAGCCACCCGCCGCCGCGATCGCCGCGAGTGTCAACAGCGCTGGGTTAGCGTACGGTCCACCGGCCGGCATCTAGATCGGTTCTCGGATCCCACGAAGACCCCCTGACTGTGCCACCAACACGGTCATTCAAAGGTACCACGGGCGTTGCCGAGGACCGCGGATCGGGCAATACTGCGCCGGTGCCTCCGCTGAAAGATTTGAGGGTCGTTCGATCGTCCATTGACGGTTACGGCGTGGTTGCCACCCGGGCCTTCGCCGCAGGGGAGCTCATCGCCGAAGTCGACGGCGTGGCCTGGCGTGACGGGGAGGGGGTCGACGATCGCTATTCCCTGTGGATCGATGACGGCTTGTATTTCGACATGGTCGATCAGACCCGCTGGATCAACCACTCGTGTGCTCCGAACGCGGGACTGGAAACGGGGGTGTCCGACACCGGCGCGGTGTGGGCCCGGATCGTCGCCCGGCGGCCCATCCCGAGCGGCGAGGAAATTAGCTACGACTACGCATTCCCCGCCCACCTGGCGGAGCCTTGCCGCTGTGGGTCTTCCCGCTGTCGGGGCATGATCATCGACGAGGAGGAACTGCCCGCCGTGACCGCCGCGCGCTAGTCTCGCGGCGGCCCGATGGCGGCCGGTCGCGTGCGCCCTCGGGGCACACGACCGCACATCCACGTTCCACGTTCCACCTGGCCAGATGGGAGATGGGGAGGCAATGTGGCTTGGATCTTACGATCTGGCCCAATCCGCCGATGTGGTGGGCATGGCGAAAGTACGCGCGATATTGATGGCCATCGCCGTGGCGTTGTCAGGGGGCGGCTTCGGCGCGGGAATGTCCCAGGCGCAGGCCGCCGATCTGCCTGAGCCCGCGGTGGGGAAACCTGGCCCCGAGGGTGACTATCTGAGATTGATTCACGAACGGTTGCATGCCGGATGGGTGGATGGGTTCATTCGCATCTCTCCCTACAAGCAGCTCGGCGCATCGACATCGAAGCGAGAAACAGAAGTGTCGATCGCCCTGCGCTGGGATGGGACGGTCGAGAAAGCGGAGATCACGAAAGCCTCCGATGCGGCCGACTTCGACGCAGCCGCGCTCAACGCGGTGTGGTTCGCCGCCCCGTTTCCGCCTCCGGTGAACGTGATGGCAGACGACGGGCTCGTCCACATCAAATGGCACTTCGCACGCGACTATCGCCTCTGTTCCGCCGCCGAGATGGTGCACGTCGAGTACCCCTTGCAGCTCGCTCTGCCGAGCCTGGTTTCCCGGGGTGCTCTGAGCGAGGCCGTGCGCCGCATGCGGGATGAGATCGATCGCAAGGGATGGACGGGCGATTTCCTGTCGCCGTTCATCAGGCAGTGGCTCAGTCGTTCGAACCTGAGCAGCGACATGGACACCCGCGCAGCGGCGGCCCTGGCCGGGGGTGGAGACCGTCGTCAGCTGCGGGTGCTCGAGACGGCGCTCCTGTCGCAACAGACCGCGGCGGTCGCGGCGTCCGCCCTGGACCGGCTGGGCGTGGACGTCGGTGCGTTGCTGGCCAAAGCATTGGCCGGAGAATTCGCGGAATCGCGGCGCCCGGCTGTACTGATCGCGCTTCGGGCCGTGCCGACGGCCGCCGCCCGGTGTGCCACATGTCTGGAAGCGTTGGCCGCGGCGGTGGTGAATCCCCGCCAGCCGACCCGCGCCCGCGTCGAGATGATCATCATCTTGGGGGACGCCGAACAGAAGGACACGGTCGCCCAGGCACTCGCGCACGTCGCCAAGGACCCGAATCCGACCATCCGAGGCGCGGCCCTGCTGGCGCAGATCCCGCGTGGCCGTGGCCGGGTGGGCGTGATTCGGATGGCCCCTCTGTTGCACGATTCACAGCCCGAGATTCGCGCCGCCGCTGCCGCCGGCGTCCTGCGTGCCGGTGGCGACGCTGGCATCGAACAGCTCTTCCTACTGGGGCGCGAACGAGATCCCCGACCCGTGATCGCCGCGGCGGCCGAGCTGGGCCGGATGTCCAGCGAAGCGTCAATCCAGTTGCTGCACAGGCTTCTCAAGCGTCCAGACAAGGCCGTGCGTGCGGCTGTTGTCGCCGCGCTGGCGTCACGGCACGACGAGGCCGCGCGTGCCTTGGTCGATCCCGTCCTGCAGGGTGCGCGCGCCAACGTCGACGAGGATGCGTCGATTCGCGAGATCGCAATCTCGGGAGCCTCACCCGCGGAACTGGTCGGCATGAGCACGGACTCTCGCCTGGGCCTGAGCGTGTATCGCGCGCTTTTGCGCTCTGAGTTGCGTTCCGAAGGTGCGCAGTGGCTCTTGCGCAATGTCGAACAGCTCTCGCCCGAGGATCGGATCACCGCGTTTGGCGACTGGATCGCAGGGCCGGGGATGGGGGCCACGCCCCCCGCAACGCCCACGGCAACGCCCGCCGTTACACGGGGCATGCCGCCTGCGGCGAGCATGCCCGCCGCGACGGCG
>PMNO01000312.1:0-125 GCA_003161835.1 Myxococcales bacterium
ATGCCATTCGCGAAGCGAAGCTCCTGAGCCTACCTCCCCAGGTTCTCGCCGCCGCCGGCACCTTGATCCAGCGCTCGGTCATCTTCGAGAAAGGCCGTGAATGAGACGCCGGGGCGGCCGTGCGA
>PMNO01000312.1:201-331 GCA_003161835.1 Myxococcales bacterium
GCGGCTCATCGCCACCACCCGCGCGCAAGGGAGCCGCACCGTCTTGCTGTTCTACTTCTCGGGTCACTCCGATGGCGATGGCCTGGAGCTGGGCGATGACCTGTGGCCCTTCTCGGACCTGCGCACGGCG
>PMNO01000312.1:347-5490 GCA_003161835.1 Myxococcales bacterium
TCGGGCCTGCGCGGCGCCGCCGACAGCTCAGGAGACGGGCGCGTGACGTTGGGTGAGGCGTACCGCTATGCGTTCGTCAACACGCTGCTCGCAACGTCCAACACGCTGAGCGGTCCGCAGCACCCGGCCTACGACTTCCGCCTGTCGGGCCAGGGCGAGCTCGTGCTGACCGAGGTCGTGGCCCACGGCTCGATTCTGTCGCTGCCGCGCGGCTTCGATCGCATCTTGATCACCGACGCGAAAAAGCGATATCTGCTGGCCGAGCTGACCACCTCTTCCTCGAACCGCATCGCCCTGCCCGCCGGTCGCTACGCGGTGCAGGCGAGGATTGCCGACGCTGCCTACGACACGGTCGTCACCCTGGCCGAGGGCGAGCAGCGCAACCTCAGCGGCGATGACCTCAGGCCCGCCGCCCGGGCGACGTCGGTGATCAAGGGCGACGACAGAGACCTGAACGCGACAGCGCTCTCGGAGGGCCCGGCCACCGTGACGCCCCGTCTGGTCATCGGCGTCGCAGGAGCGCTCACGCGTGGCGCGGCTGAAGCCTTGCCTCTGTTGCCCGGGTTGCAATTGAGCCTCGCGACGACCAGGCCGGCGGGCATGGCCTTGCAACTGGACCTGGCGAGCGGGCATGCCACGGGCTTTCGAGAGAGCTCCGCGTACCTGGGCGTGGGTGCCTTCGTTGGGCGCGAGCGGGGCCGCTGGCGTGGGACGGCGGGCTGGCGCGTATCGGCCGGGGGCGTCGTGCAGAGTGTCGAGGAGAATGGACCGAGGCACTGGACACTGGCCGCCGGCACCGGACCCTGGCTCGCGGGATCGATGGCGCTGACGCCGCGGCTCGCGCTGGTTCTGAACGCAGCTCTCGATGTTCGAATCATGCGCCGCGATCTTCAGCCCGTGGCCCTGTGGCCCGTGGTGGGCCTCGGCGCCGCCTTCCAGCTTTAGACCATGCGCGGCTCCACATCACCCTGCCCTCGGCGGCCCGGTTGGTCCGTTCGTGCCAGCGGGCGCTACAGTGATCGGGTGAAGAGTGAGCGCTTGCGCCATCCGACACGCTTCGTGCCTCGTGACCTGAGCTGGAGTCTTGCGATGCGCGGGGCACGCGCGGCGTCAACATGCGTCGGGCTGGCGGTGCTCTGCGCCGTGGCGAGCATCGCGTGTGATCAAGCCCGGTCGTTGCCCACGCCGAAGGGATCCGGAGGGGCGACAAGCGCGGCAGGGAACGGCGGAGCCACGGCTTCCGGAGGAGCGGGCGCCATGAGTGGCGGAAGCGGCGGTGCACCTGCCCTTGGAAGCGGCGGCACCGCAGGCGGTAGGGCCGGGATGGCCGGTGGGAGCGCGGGAATCGCGGGCTCGGGGGGCACCGGCGCGGCCCCCAATTCAAGTGACGCCGGGCTTCGTCCACTCGGCTTGTTGACCCGACGGCAGTATGTGAACACGTTGCGCGATTTGTTCGCTGACCCGTCGCTTGGACCGGATCCCCTGCCGGCCGATGTTCAGGATTCCACGCTCGGATTCGCGTTTCACACGACCGGCATCGTCGCGGCCGCGGACGCGAGCTTGTACCGAGACGCCGCCGAAACCATGGCCAAGACCACGCTCGGCAGCGTGGACAAGTGGCTCCCGTGCGCTGCCACCGCCGCCTCCGCCGACCTGGAGACGAGCTGCTTGGCCACGTTCTTCGGCCCGACCGGGCTGGCACAGAGGATCTTTCGCCGCCCACTCTCCGCGGCCGATGTGGGCCGCCTGACCGCCCTGTACATGACCGGACGCGCGCCGCCCCTGTCCTTGGATTTCACGGGGGCGATCGGGCTCATCATCGAGGCCACCCTGCAATCACCCGAGTTTCTCTATCACTGGGAGTTGGATCCGGGACCCGCGGTCCGGGAAGGCAGCGTCGTGAAGCTGGGGAACTATGAGATCGCGAATCGGCTCTCGTACCTTCTGTGGGGCACCATGCCCGATGCGACGTTGTTCGCCGCCGCCGCCACCGGCGCGCTCGCGGACTTGCCCAGTGTGGAAGCCCAGGCCCGCCGCATGCTGAAGGACGAACGGGCCAAGGGGGCGATCTCCGACTTCTTCACGGACTGGCTGGACATCGATCAGCTGCCCGGCCGACCGAAGGATTCCATGTTCTACCCGACGTACAGCGGCGCTCTGGCGGCGGCGATGGCCACCGAGGTCGAGGGCTTCGTGAACCAGATCGTCTTCGCCGGAACCGGACGCTTCGATGACCTCCTGACCGGAACCACAACCATCGTCGGCCCCGACCTGGCGGCGCTCTACGGAATTGCCGCTGGCGGGGCGAACGTGCCGTCCATCGTGTCGCTCAATCCGGCCGAACGTTCGGGCCTGCTGACGCTGGCTGGTTTCCTGAGCGTGACTGGCGCGGCAACGGGATCGGATCCGCCCCGCCGCGGGAAGGCCATCTACGAAAGGCTGCTGTGCGGCGTGATTCCGCCGGCACCGCCCGCGATGCCCCCCGTCGAGCCCCCAAGCCCGACGGCCGGAACCACGCGCCAGAGATTCGAGCGNNCACCGACAACGGGATGGCGGTGGACGCGCGGGTCACGGTCACACTGGACGGACAACAGAAAATGGTCAGCGACGCGCGCGGGCTGGCAACTGCGCTGGCGCAGAGCGACGAGGCGCGGACCTGTTTCGTGAAGCAATGGTTCCGCTATGGGTTGGGGCGCCTCGACACCGCCCGCGATCAGCCATCCATCGCCGCGGGGATCACCGCGTTCGAGAGCAGCATGCGTGACATACGCGAGTTGGTGGTGGCGCTCGCCACCTCCCGAACCTTCCGCTATCGGACCCCCGGCACGGCGGAGGTGCTGCCGTGACCACGGACAAGACGCGCAGGTTCTCGCGGCGAGCCCTCCTCGGCGGGCTGGGCCTGGGGATGGGGATGTTGCCGGTGCTCAGCTTCGAAAAGACGCCCGCCCAGGCGGCGGGAGCCACCAAGCGCTTCATCTCCATCACCTGGACCAACGGCGTCGTCGCGCAAAACTTTTTCCCGCCCGCAGGCCCGCTCACGGGGACCCTGCCACCGATCCTCGCCCCGTTGGACAAGTGGAAATCGAAGATCCTGGCGATGCGAGGGCCCGGTACGGGCGCCGCGACGGGCGGCGTCGATGCGCAGGTCATGCTCGACCTTGGAATTATCTTCGGCGGGCACCAATCGTATCCGACGTTGCTGACCGGAAGCTACATGGGCGCCACAGCGGCGACGCCTTCGATCGACACACTGATCGCCGACCAATTGAAGGCGCAGGGGCTCACCACGCCGCAGCTCAACGTCGGGTGCCGCCCTTACGCAAGCACGACCAGCTGGCGGGCCAATGGGGTCAAGAACCTCGACGAGACCGATCCTTACGCGCTCTTCACGCGCTTGTTCGGGCCAAGCGCCCCGCCCCCCGTCGACAAATCGGCGATCCGGCGCAAGAGCGTGATGGATTTTTGCATCGACGACCTCACGCGGTTCGCGGCGCCTCTCGGGCTCGAGGACAGGGTGAAGATTGACGGCCACCTCGACGCGATTCGCACCCTGGAAAAGCAACTCGCGGCGGCGCCCTCCTGCGTGGCACCGGTCAACACACCCGCCGGCGTCGATTTCAAGCTCAATGCAAACTACCCCACGCAAGTGAAGATGATGATCGACATCATCGCGGCGGTCGTGAAGTGCGATATCGCGCGCGCGATCACGCTGGATCTGATCGACGATGGGGGCGGCAACAGTCTGACCTTCCCCTGGTTGCCCGTCCCCCTGTCCGATTACCACGCCCTGGCCCACTCCCCCGACCCCGGCCCCAGGACGACGATCAACACCTGGTTCTATTCCCAGGTGGCCGATCTGGTAGGGCAACTGGCCGCGACTCCCGAAGGCGCCTCCACGGCGCTGGACAATTCCGTCATCCTGGTTTGCAACGACATGAACGAGGGCAACGATTCACGGGTGTCGTCGCTGCCGTATCTGATCATCGGGAGCGGAGGCGGATTCTTCAAGCAGGGAACCTGCGTACAGTTTCCCGCGAACGTCCCGAACAACCGGCTGCTGACCAGTATCTGCCACGCGCTGGACCTGCCCGTGGCAAGCGTCGGGACGACCTACACAGGCGATCTCGACGCGACGCTGAAGGCCTGACCACGCCCGGCAGCCCGGCCACGGCCTTGCCGCGCCGTGATCACCGATTCAACGCCATCATCTCGGGGTAATAGTAGACGTCCGATTTCGCGGGCGGGCTCCGTGACGNNTCCTCGGCCTCGCCTTTCACACGCGCGTAGCGCGCCATCCCCGCGGCTCCCGATCCGGTCGCCGCAGCGGTGGGATCGGCGCCAGCGGCGGACATCAGCGCCAGGTGCTTCACGCGCCCGGATGCCTGGAGCCCGCGCGCGAAGGCCGCATTCAATCGCACGTCGACCGCGCGATGCTCATCGATCGTGAGCTTCGCGGTGCCAGCGCCCACGCCCAGCACGCTCAACCCGACGACTTCGCCTTCGAGCGAACGAATGGCCTCCGTGGTCGCGGCCTCCAGACCGGCCGGATCCATCGCGGGAACGAGCGTCTCGCGCAGTTCGACCGCCGCGGCACGCGCCATCGCAACCTGATCGGGCTGCGAACGACGCACCAGGGTCACGATGGGCTTGAACGCCCCATTGCCAATCAGCTCCTTGATCAGCGCGTTGCCGACCGANNGCCGCTTGCGTGCTCGACATGAAGTGCCTTTCGTCGATGTGCCGATCACGAAGCGTCAGCGACGTGAGGAGTGCATCGAGACGACAACATATCCGTCCGAACCCTGGAGCGAAACATCGGCGAGTCGAGCGCGCCCCATCGGACTATCGACCGCCTCGGGTGGGACCAGAACACACTGTTGTCTCGGAGGCATCGCTTTTCGAGACGAGGCAACACCCAGTGCTCCTAGCGGCCAGCAATTGCCTCAAATTATGTAGCTTCCATTACTATTTTGATTGGCACAATACCTGCTGAGTCCTCGGTCATGGAAAAGACCCACGGATTCAAGACCAAGTTCGAGACCGAGACTGCTTCGAGATTCGCGATGTCATTGCTGGCACTCGCCCTGGCCGGTTCGGGCTGCATGGCCCCCGGGGATGAGCAGGCCGGCCAGGAGAGCGTGGC
>PMNO01000552.1 GCA_003161835.1 Myxococcales bacterium
GTCCAGGAACAGGGTGCCGCCTTCGGCCTGCTCAAAGCGGCCCACGCCGCGATTGGTGGCGCCGGTGAAGGCGCCGCGCTCATGTCCAAAGAGCTCGCTCTCGAGGACGCCATCCGCGAGCGCCGCGCAGTTGAACGCGATGAAGGGCTGGGCCGCTCGACGACTGCGCTGGTGGATGGTCTGCGCGACGAGCTCCTTGCCGGAGCCGCTCTCGCCGGTGATCAGCACCGTGGCGTTGGTCGGCGCCACCCGCGCGATCTGCTTGTAGAGCTCGAGCATCAGGGGGCTCGTGCCCACGAGCGTCTTGTGCGCCACGATCGCGCTTCTGAGCGAGCGATTCTCCATCGACAGACGTCGCCGGGAAAGGGCCCTGGCGACCGTCGCGCGCAGGGCCACGATGTCGACGGGCTTGGCGAGATAGTCCGCCGCGCCCCTGACGATGGCGTCCATGGCGGCGCCCGGCTCGGCATAGGCGGTGACCAAAACGACCGCGGTGTCGGGGGACCGCGCCGTCACCGCGTCCAGGATCTCGAGTCCGCTGGCCCTGGCCATCTGGATGTCGCTGACGACGAGATCGAACGCAGCCTCGCCCAGGCGCTCAATCGCCGCACGGCCGTCGGGAGCTGTCACGACCTCGTAACCCTCGCCCCGCAGGACGGTGGCCAAGAGCTCGAGCGTGAGCTCGTCGTCCTCGGCCACCAGGATCCTCCCGCTCGGTTGCACCGCGATGAGTCTATCATCGGCGCCGAGAGTGCCTGCTGTGGCTCCCTTGGAGAACCCCGTGCATAGCGACCGCCCCGATACCTGGGCGCCGGCCTCGTGGCCCGTCCTTCTGGCCTTTGGGCTGGTGACGGTCTTGATCATTGGCATGTTCGGGGCGGACCTGCTGCTCGGACGGCGCGTGGCGGCCAGCACGGAGGACATGGTCGACAACGCGGTGCGATCAACCGAGCTGCTGGACGAGATACGGACCCATGTCTGGCGCCTGGGCGCCGCCAACCGCGCCGACGGGGAGCTCGAAGGCCTGCACCGCGCCATCGAAGCTGACACCCGAAACTACGATGCGCTCGCCACCTACCCAGGGGAGCGGGAGGAGTGGACGCGGCTCAAGGGACTCGTGCGCAAGCAGCTCGATGTCGTTCTCGCGAATCCCCACGCCCGCCCGCCCCTCGACGAGCAGATCGCCCCGTCGATTCGTCGCCTCGTCGCGATCAACCACGCGGGGGCGCGTGCGAACGCCGGCATGATCCGCGCCGCCCATCGCGTGGCAAACTGGGCGGACGTGGTCTCTGGCTCGCTGGCGCTCGCGCTCGTGGGCCTCATCGCTCTCAGGTTGCTTGCCGTCCTGAGCCGGCAGCGTCGCCTCGTCGCGGAACGCGTCCATGCCATGGACGAGAAGAACAAGGAGCTGGAGGCCTTCGCGGGGCGCGCCGCGCATGATCTGCGCAGCCCGATGAATCCCATTCGTGGCTATGCGGATCTGATCCTCGAGGGGAAGTCCTCTCCCGAGGAGGTCGCCGGAATGGCGCAGCGTATTCGGCGCGCGGTGGACCGAATGACCCGCGTCGTCGACGACATGCTCGCGCTCTCGATCGCGGGGCGTCCTTTGCCGGGGAGGTGCTCGAGCGCCGAGGTGGTCGCCGCCGTCATCGAGGAGATGGGGCCGGATCTTCACGAGGTCGAGATGGNNGCGGTCAAGTTCCGCGCGCACGCGCGGCCGTTGAAGATCACGGTGAGCACACAGGACGTGGGCCCGATGGTCGAGCTTGCGGTGGAGGACAACGGCGTCGGGATGGACTCCGAGAGCGCCAAGCATGCCTTCGAGCCCTTCTACCGCGCGCTCGTGGCCCGCGAGGTGCCAGGACACGGGCTCGGCCTCGCCATCGTCGAACGCACGATGAGCGCTCTTGGCGGGACAACCGATCTTTCGTCGGTGCCTGACGGTGGAACGCGGATCGTTCTCCGCCTTCCCCGGGCTTGAGCCCGCCCCTGCTTCTGGTCTACAGGAACAGCTTGTAGGCCGGGTTGCCGGTCTCGTCCCAGTGGCGGTAGCCGAGATCGGCCAAGAAACGCCGGAGGGCAGGTTTGTCGCGCGGTGGAACCTGCAAGCCCACCAGAACGCGGCCGTGATCGGCGCCCTGGTTCCGATAGTGGAACAAGGAGATGTTCCAGTCTGGCGACATGCTGGACAAAAAGCGCATCAGGGCACCCGGGCGCTCGGGAAACTCGAAACGGTAGACGCGTTCGTGAGCGGCCAGGGGAGAATGTCCGCCGACCAGATGACGCAGATGCAGCTTGGCCAATTCGTCGTTGGTCAGGTCGACCGTCGGGAAGTGGGCCTTCTTGAACAAGCGCGCCAGCGAGGCGGCGTCGTCCTGGCGCGCCAGTTGGACGCCGACGAAGACGTGCGCCACTGCGCTGTCACCGATACGATAGTTGAATTCGGTGACGTTGCGCGCGCCGATCAACTCACACAGACGCTTGAAACTGCCGCGCTCCTCCGGGATCTCGACCGCGAACAGCGCCTCCCGTTGCTCGCCGACCTCGGCGCGCTCGGCGACGAAGCGCAGGCGATCGAAGTTCATGTTGGCACCGCACGCGATGGCGGCCACGGTCTTTCCGCCGAGCGGCGCACGCGCGGCGTAGGCCTTCGCGCCCGCGACACCCAAGGCCCCGGCGGGTTCAAGAATCGAGCGTGTCTCCTGAAAGACGTCCTTGATGGCCGCGCACAGGGCGTCGGTATCCACGGTCACGATCTGGTCGACGTATTGCTGACAGAGGCGAAAGGTCTCCTTACCCACCAGCCGCACCGCCGTCCCGTCGGAGAACAAACCGACCTGCTGCAACTCGATCCGCCGCCCCGCCGCCAAGGAGAGCTCCATGGCATTGGAGTCCTTCGCCTGGACCCCGACTATCTTGATGTCGGGGCGAACGGATTTGACGTACGCGGCGACACCGGAGATGAGGCCGCCCCCGCCCACGGCGACGAAGATCGCGTGCAACGGCCCGTGCGCCTGCGGGTGATGTTGGCGCAAGATCTCCATCCCGATCGTGCCCTGTCCCGCGATGACATCGGGATCGTCGAATGGGTGAACAAACGTGAGCTTGTGTTTGCGTTGCCACGTCAATGCATGCACGTAGGCGTCGGAATACGAGTCGCCGTGAAGCACGACCTCGGCACCGAGCTCGCGCACGGCGTCCACCTTCACCTCGGGCGTGGTGACCGGCATGACCACGACCGCGCGACACCCCAGCTTCTTCGCGGCGAGGGCCACGCCCTGCGCATGATTCCCCGCGCTGGCCGCGATGACCCCCCGCGCCCGCGCTCGCTCCGGCAGGTTCACCATCTTGTTGTAAGCGCCCCGCACCTTGAAGCTGAAGACCGGCTGCAGGTCCTCCCGCTTCAACAAGAGCCGCCCGCCCAGCCGCGCCGAAAGCAGCGGCGCCTCTTCCAGCGGTGTCTCTATCGCCACGTCGTAAACCCGCGCATTCAAGATGCGCTTCAAGTAGTCCCGCTCCACGCGGCGACGCTACCACGGCCTCCCGGTGAGGAGCCGTCGGGTCAGCCGGCGATGGGCACGGTCAAGGTGGCGGCGTACCCGTCGCTCGCGTTTCCGGTCATCGCCGGGATCTGCAACGACGCACCGTCGCTGAACACGTTGTCGGTGGCCAGGCTGATCTGGCGCAGATTGTTCACGCTCGCGGAATATCCGCTGGTGGCGTAGACCGCCGAGCTCGCGTCCTCGGGCAGCGCCAGCTGAGAGGTGGCGATCTTGCCGCCGGCTGCGGCGGCGGCGTCGAGACTGGGAAAGACCTCGAAATGAATGTGCGGCCAGCGTCCGCTGTAGCAGCCTGGGAATACTGTCTGGAACGACACGCTGCCGCTTCCGTCGGTGGTCTGCACGCCCCGCAAGTAGTTCTGGTCGGTCAC
>PMNO01000363.1:0-3791 GCA_003161835.1 Myxococcales bacterium
TCCCCGACCGTGAGGTGCGCCAAACACGAGAATTGGTCACGCATCGATGACCTCGCCTAGTACTCTGAGCGTCCACCGATACGAGGCGGCCTCGCCCTCCGCCATGTTCGCGACCTGACCGATGCCGACGTAGCAGTGATAGAGGTCGGGATACCTCGCGGCGGCCAAGACACCGATGGCGCTTCCCCAGGAATGTCCGACAAGGACGATACGCTTCTTGTGGAACCGTTCGAGAAGCTGGAGGGTGAGCTCTCTCGTGTCCTCGACGAACTGGTCGATGGTCATCCTGTCGACGTCTTCGATGGCCGCGTAAGACTTCCCCGCCCCTGGCTGGTCCCAATCCACGACGATAAAAGACCGCTCAAGAGCACGCGCATTGCGCCGGTTCGACGTCAGCTGGGACGTGCCCGGACCTCCGTGAAGGTAGAGGAGGAGGGGATTGGCGACGTCCTCGGATCTCGCGAGGATCCATTGATCCGCGCCGCCGATGCGCCACTTTTCGAGGGTGGCGACGTTGCTCGCATCGTTGCCCATCGCCTAGCCCCGACATCGGAACGGGCTCCGCGCCAGACCGCCGGGGTCTGAATCCGCGGACCACGAGCCAGGTTGGTCGTGCCAAAGACCACCGGAACCGCCAGGCCGAATAGCGTGATGATCGCGCCCATCACGGACGGCAACGCGCCCTTCACCGGCGAGGTCATGACGATGTCCAGCACCCCGTGGAAGAGCGCCACGGCCAAGATGCTCCCGCGGCTCGTGTTGAAGAGCCAGGTCATAAGGATCGATCCCGTGACCATCGAGAACAGCCAACCGGTCACTCCTCCCACGCCCATCGAAGAGAGCCCGCTCGCGAATGCGAAGAGCGGGAGATGCCATATCGCCCAAGCTCCCCCTATGAGCAGGGACGAGGTCAGCGCGCTCCTTCGTGCTTGCAGCCGCGGAAGCGCGAAGCCCCTCCAGCCAACCTCTTCTCCGAAGCCGTAGCACAGGACGTTCGCGGCCCAGTACACCCCACGCGGGAGCGCCGGATATTCATCGCTCTTCCCGACGTCCGCCCAGACCCCGTGATCTTGCCCGGCGACCTGAAGCGCGGCGACGGAACCAACGAACAGCAGCACGGGCGCGGCCACCGCGAAGGCAATCCAAGCGAGCCGGCCCCGCCCGACGCCGCACTTCTCGACCAGTCGAACGAGACCCGCCCGGCCATCGCCGGCGGCGGTCACGATCATCGCGGCGACCAACGGCCCGAGTCCGCCGACGAGGTGCAGATACGGCGAGGGGTGGATCGTCGTCCAACCCAGCCCCGCGGCAGCAAGGGGCGCCCACGCCATCCACGAGAAGAGATTCGCGAGCACCAAGAAGGACGCCAGGGGATGACGCGCCACGCGACTCCCCATCAACCGACCCCCGGGAGGCCGCCAGGCCTTCCGGCTTCGCCGCGTGGGGAGGACGCGCGACGGAGCAATCGGAAACCTGTCTGGCGCATCAAAGCGACTCCGACCAGCGTGATCGCGGCGCCTAGTCCGAGATACAAGGCCTGCAGCGGCGGATGGTTGGTGTAGCCCACGACGGCGATCTCGACCACGAGCCAGACGAGCAATGCGGTTCCGACGGCGCACGCGAGCAAGGGGGCGACCCGGTGGCGCCGCCAGGTGAGGACGGCGGAGCCCATGGGACCAAGACCGATGATCGCGAACAGGATCGCTCCCGGCACGAAGTAGTCAGCGAACGGCGAGCCGGTCAGCGCCGACACGGGGAGCGGAAGAATTTCGCCGTGCGGTCCCAACATGAGGGCGAGACCGCCGCCGATCGCGCCAATGCCGAGCAGGCTCTCGAGCCCGATCGCCGTTGCCGCCAGGCGGCCGAGCGGGGATCGCCCCGAACTTGCCTGTGGCGCGTCGTTGCCCGCGCGGAAGAACGCGCCGGCCAAGATCACGGCGATACCCCAGACGACCGCGAACGGAGCTGCGCGGAACACGCTCGCGCCCGATGCAGCGGCAGCCCAACCCACCATCGCCGCGAGCGCCGCCCCCATGCAGACGGCGTTGACGATGAAGATCGCTGCCACAAGGTCGCCCGCGGCCCGACGACGGAGGAGCAGGAGACCCGCGGCGATTCCGAGCGGGACTTGGAGACCGAGGTCGAGGGCGTGAACGACGTGTCCGACCGCGTCCTCCCCCATTGGCCACCCGAAGGTACGGGCGAGGGTTCGACTGACGATCCCTCTGAGCCAGGCCAGCGTCAGAAGCGCGGCGAAGACCAGGGAGAAGATTGCGAGGGCCCGGCGCGGCCGACGCTCTCCGAACGCATGCGGCAATGCGGAGACGTCGATCGATGCCACGCCCATCACCAGCGCTGGGACCGCGCAGGCAAACGCGGTCACGTAAAGCAGGTAGAGCGCCGTGAACGGGGGGCTGACTGCAAATTCGAGGTACGTGTACACGAAGTACGCGAGCGAACCGAGCCAGACGAAACGACCACGGAGGGAACCTCGAGCAGCGGCGCCGAGAGAGACGACCGCCAGCGGAATGGCGATGAGTAGCGTCGCGGCACTCCAACCGCGTGCCTCGGCCAGAACTTGGTTCACGGCAGGTGCGGGCGACACCTCGGGGAAGGAGCCGTGCCATGCCAGCGTGACCACCGACGCCGCCGCGGCGCAGAGGAGCACGACCATCGAGAGGATCGCGGCAGGACGTGGAACGGGCATCATCGGGCACGTCCGCCGAATTACGGACAGATGACGATCTTGCCCGTCAAGCCGCCGGCCTCGATCCGACGATGCGCGTCGGCCACCCCGTCGAGCCCGATTCGTTCCGCGATTCTCGGGTGAATCGTCTTCGCAACCAGCAACTCGAAGAGCTTCTCGAGATCGGCGCGGTACCATTCCGGATGTTGCTTCCGCAGAGCCGTGATCGAGTAAAAACGCGCGCTCTTCCCGTTCGGCAACCAATTCCAGACGTGGAGGCGCAGAAGCCACCACCCCATCGTCAACATCCGCGTCCCGCCCTTCACTGCGGACGTGAAGCCGTAGGCGCAAAGCGTCCCGCCCTTCTTCACACACCTCCATGAACCCGTGAANNGGTCCACGGGGGTGGCGCCCAGGGAGCGAATCAGGGCGGCGTGCTCCGGACGCGCCGCGCCCCATATTTTCAGGCCTGCGAGCTTCCCCAGCGAGACAAGGGCTTGGCCGACGGCTCCGGCCGCTCCTTGCACGAGCACCCGTTGTCCGGAGACCACCCGCGCCACGCGGTGCAAGAGCTGATAGGCGGTCGTCCAGCTGAGCACGAGGGCAGCGGCCTCGGCCACATCGACCTGCGCCGGCACGCGCACAACCTGGTCCGCGCGGAGCGTCCGGTAGCGCGCGTAAGAGCCCGTCATCGTGAGATCCGCGACCCGATCACCGACCTCGAGAGACGAAACCCCCGCGCCGACTTCGTCGATCTCCCCCACGACGTCGTATCCGAGCACGAGGGGCGGCTTTTGCTTCAGGTCGGGGTACTTGCCCTGGCGCAACATCACGTCCGTGAACTGAACGCTGGCCGCCAGTACCCGCACCCGTANNGGGACGGTGACGGGAGCGTGGGCGTCCGTGGGATCGGCAACGAGGGTCACGACTTGCAATGTCGCAAGCCGCGTGCCGCCCGGCAGCGCCCCGCCCTGGCGCTCCAGAGCCAACCCAACCCGACCCGTTCACCAACCATGCGCCTGTCTCCTCCTTTGACCGGCACACTCTTCGCGTTTGCGGACCTCATGAATGAGCAAGCGTCACGCGGCTCACCCAATGCCACGTT
>PMNO01000363.1:3872-7236 GCA_003161835.1 Myxococcales bacterium
GATTGGATCAGGTTGCTGATCGGCGGGAGCGGTAGCATTCTGATCCTCACCCAGGGAACCGGGTGCTCCTACTACTCGGCTGAAAGTGGAGACGCCTACGCGCCATGGGCATTCCCCGGCGCTGAGAGTCGACCTGAGATGATCGCGGCACGAGCAGCGATTCTCGCGGCAAATCCCCACAACACCCAGCCCTGGGCGTTACACGTCAGTGACTCCGGGATCGATCTCCATGCGGATTTCACCCGCAACTTGGGGTCGATCGACGGCCTGCTGCGTGAGATGTACATCGGCCTCGGGTGCGCGCTGGAGAACATGGTGATAGCCGCACAGGCCTCTGGACGTGCCGTCGGCGTTCAGCTGCTCCCCGACGCATCCAACGCCTCGCTGGTGGCATCCGTCTCGTTGACGCCCGCGGCTCCCACCGACGACCCCTCCTTCGCCGCCATCGCGCGCCGACATACCAACCGCGGCCGATACGCCGACGCGCCCCCTTCATCGGCGCTGGTCCCGGCGCTGCAGGCCCTTGTGACCGAGGCGGGCGTGCAGCTTCATGTCTTCACGAGCGAGATCGACAAGGCGACCTTCCGCACGGGCACGATCGACGCGACCACCGCCTTCATTTCGGACGCGGAGATGAGCCGCGACAGCAACGCCTGGTACCGGCAGAGCGCCGGCGACATCCTTCAACATCGTGACGGTGTGACCATCGATGCCAGTGGAAACGGCGCGGCGACGCGATTCTTCGGAAAGGAGCTGGGCCGGCCCAGCGACGCGACGGCAAATTCCTACTGGCTGGACGGCACACGCGGCGATCAGACGACGGGATCGGCATTCTGCGTCTTGTCGTCGCCGGCCGCGAATGGGCGCGACGATCAACTGCGCGTGGGACGCGTATACCAACGCATTCACCTGTGGCTCGTGAGCCAGGGGTTGGCGGCACAGCCGCTCAACCAGATGGCGGAGCTCCAGGATCGCGAGCAGCTCAAGGGCCTGGCGCCCACGTTTGCAACGCTGTTGAACCGCCTCATGGCAGCGACGGACCGGCGGGCGCAGATGCTTTTTCGCATCGGCTACCCGTGGGATGAAGCGCTGAAGAGTCCACGACGACCGATCGAGTGGGTGCTTCTCTGAAGGCCCGACTGGGCTGGACGGCTCTCGCGGCGGCGGTGCTGACCCTCGGATGCCCCAGCGTTCACGCGGACGAGGCCCCGCCCACGCCAGCGCCACGGCCGACGGGACAGTGGGTCCCCACCGTGTCGCTCTCCATCGGCTCGTTCGACGAGCGCCTGCGGGTGCGGGTCGACGGCGCCGACAGCAATTCCTATCGCGGGCAGTTGCGAACTCTCTTGGCCCTCGGCCTTGTGCATCCCGTCGCCCGCTTGTCGGACGAGCACACCTGGATCGACGGTCATGCTTCGGTGGGCCTGGGACCCACCTTCCACACGGGGCATTGGCACATGCCCTTGCGCGAGGACGTCACCCTCGCGTTCACGACGACACGCTGGCTCACATTGCGCGGGGGCCTGGGTGTCGGGCTCAGTGTCGACGCGAGCGCCGTCCACCGCAGCTTCGCGGAGTTCGCGATCCCGATCGGCTTCACGCTGTTTCGCACCATCGACGTCGTCTACCGTCCGATGCTCAGCGTCCCCCTGGCCAGCGAGACTTCGCCGGTATTCGCGGGCGAGCGCGAACTCGCGACCCGGCTGACCGTGCTGCCCTTCGAGCTTCTCGTTCGGATTCGCGTCCACGCTCTCGGATGGTAGGTTGAGCCTGCTCATCGTCGGCATCGGTCACTTTATTTTCGCCACCGACACCCGACGCTCTTTCACAGAAAGCGACGTGAAGTGGGGAACCGCGATGGCGTCGCGCGTGTGGCCAACAATGGCCCCAGCCTTTCTGGCAAGCCATCCAAACGGTCTCACCCACACACTTGGCGTGCCGCAGCTCTCGCAGCCCAGGAGCGGACGCACACCTGCCAGAATGGCATAGGCCAGGTTGAGTATTTCCTGGAAGGGTCGGAAGCCGAAGATGCTGATGCCGAACGTCCAGGCAAACCACGTTGTTTTGCGCACACGTCGCAGCACCTCCGCGACGGCCTCGCCCCCGAGCTTCATCGAGCCATCGGGCATTACCAAGTGGATCGTCGCGTAGGCCTCCCAGATATCGAGATTCGGATTGAGCGTCCGAAGCACATCCGGATCGTCCCCGATGGGTCGCACGGTGATGGTCGGCTCCCCCGACTGGCTCTTTGCCGATCTCCGCACCCACTGTGCAATGTGACGGCACACAGCGCATTCGTCGTTGAATAGCAGGATGGGCTTGGCTTGGCTCATGTATCGAATGCCTGCGTCACGGCGGCGAGGGCNNACATTCACTCGGAAGATTTTTTCCTTGGACCTCACCAGCTCCGCCACCTCCTGAAGGACAGGCTCGATCGCGCGGCAGTGTGCACATCCATAAGACATGAATTCCACCGCGATCGGTCCCGCCCCCTCCAAGACCAGTGAGTTGAAGGTGCTGCCGGTGGCGGTCCGTATGTTGTCACCTCGCGGATCCATCTCGGGGCCGCCAAGCGTTCTTGTAGTAGTCGTCATTCGCTCTGTTTCACTGAAGATCGGTCTCAACGCAATTCCCCACGCGCCGATCGAGATGTTGGCACGGCCAGCGATCCCGTCGCGAGCCCATCGAGCGGTGCGTGAGGGTCATGGACTCAAACTGCTCGAGGGTCAGCCCAGCGCAGAGACCTGCAACTTATCGACGACCTCCGTCACACCGGGAGCTGCCCAGGCGGCGTCTGCCGCGTCCTCGATTGATCGCCAAGACGAGGCATGCCCTGTGAGCGTCACCTTGCCGCCCGACGTTTCGATGTGGATCGAGCTTGCGTCGGTGGCGGCCTGTCGCTTCAAAGCCGCCTCTACCTTCTCCCTCACCTGGACCGTGGAGGCCTGGGGCTTGAGCGTGATGTAGTTGTTCACGCCCACCACGCCAGCAAGATAGCGAACCGCACGCTCGGCCGAATCACGCTCGTAGTTCCAGGTGACCTGCCCTTCGAGCGTGACCGAGCCCCGCTCCACCTTGGCGGTGACAGAGTTCGGGACGAACACGTCCCATTTCAGCGCGCTCTGGATCGCGGCGGCGATGTCGGAATCGTTGCGACTGTGCTCGGTGAGGACCTTCACAACAAGGTCCATGGCAACGGTCCGAACGCCGCTCACCCGTTTGGTCGCATCCTCGGCCGCCCACTTTTCGGCATAGGTGTCGACCGTTCCCAACAGGGACACGACACCGTGGTCCACGCTGACCCCAACCTGGGCCGCGTTGATCTTGGGGTCCCAACGCAGTTCGTCTTCGATGTCTTTCTTCA
>PMNO01000544.1 GCA_003161835.1 Myxococcales bacterium
CGGCGCACTGCGCGCGGGAGCGGCCAGCGCCAGGTCGGCCCGCCGCGACGAACGACGAAACGATCGCCCCGGCGCGAAGCCAGGCACAAGATTTCCGATGGACGCCACGGGTGCCCGATTCGGGGATGGTCGGTTCAACGCCAGCGGTCGGACATCTGGGCCCGATGGCGGCTCGACGAGCGGCGACAACGTCACCCGCCGATCCGCCGCGGTCGCGGTCAATCGCTCGNNCATGGCCACGGGCCCGCCAACGGATGCGCCCCGAACCTGGATACTCCCGGCGTCCAGATCCACCACCAGTTTCTCGTCGCGCGGCGACCAGTCGAGCGTGAAGCGCGTGCCGATGACTTCAACCGTGAACGGCCCCGTTGCCACCGACCAGCGCGCCCCCGAACGATGCGTGACGGCGAAACGGGCACGACCCCGGTCAAGCGCCAGCGCGGCTCCGTGATCGGTTCTGGCGACAATGCGCAAGCGCGCTCCGGGCGCCAGACCAATCTCCGTGCCCTCGGAGAAGTGAACCGAAGCGGACGGCCCGCCCGGCGTCCCCGATGCATCAATGATGCCTTCCGCGATCGCCACGGTCCCGTCGACAACATAGGAAATCGGCGCCGCGTTGCGCGGCATCGTCAACACCGCGAAGGCGCCCGCCGCCACCGATCCCACGGTCCCCAGCACCAACGCGCGCCAGCGCCATCGGGATCGCCTGCCCAGCAGCGATTTGAAATCCGGCAACGGGACGGGGCCCGGCAAGAGTTCCGTTCCCAGCACCAAAGCAGCCGCCGCCCGCGCCCGGCTCTCCGCCCGCGTCGCATCCTCGATTGACACTGACTCGCTCACGTCTTCTCCTTCGAATCCTGCACGCCCGAATCGTCACGCGCATCCCCCTGATCCGCGTCATCCATCTCGTCATCCATCTCGTCATCCATTGGCTCGGCTGCCGACAGGTCGGCCTGAACCTCCGCCCGCGCTCGGGTTCCGCGCGCCGGGGTGTCGGCCCGCTGGGCCGAAGCCAAATCCAGGTACCTGGCCAGCAACGGATCCCGTTCGATGCGGCGATTGATCCGAATCGTGGCGCGCGCGACATGGCGCTTGGCCGTTCCATAGGACAGGCCGTGGGCTGCGGCGACCTCCGCGATCTCCATCTTCTCGAAGAAACGCGCCACGAACAACGACCGATCCTGCACGCTGACCAGATCCAGGATCGCATAGAGACGTCGCAGGGCCTCGCGCGCCTCGAGATCCGGCCCCGCCACGGGCGCGTCGGGTAGATCGCCGCTGGGGGTCAAAAATACCCACCGCCTGACGCGGACGCGGCGCAATTCGTTGCGCGCGACGCCCAGACAGATGCTGACGACGAAGCCACGCAGGCCGCTCGGGTTGCGCAGCTCGCCGATCCGCCGAAAAAGGCGCAGGAAGACCTCTTGCGACAGGTCCGGGGTATCGGCGCCGGCGCCGAAAAATCGGGTCACCAGCCGCCGAACCATGGGCCCGAGCTCGATCCAGGCGGCGGTGTAGGCCCGCTCGTCGTGCGCGCGCAAAGCCGCGACCAACTCGGTGTCGTCCAGCGCGGTCCGACGACCCTTATCGAAGATGATCAGCTTTGACTCAGCCACCCGTGCCTCGCTAGATAAGGAGTCCACTCGCGGTTTTTTCGGCGCATGTTTCGGGAATTGGTGCCGCGGCGTGGCGGGGGGGCCATCCGGAGGCCCTCGGTGCTGATAAGCTGCCCGATTGTATGCCGATGGGAGTTCCACGGAGCCACGACATTCGCCAGTGTAAGTTGGCCTTCCGGGAAGGGCCGTCGCGGCGTCCAAGGTGCATTGCCTGGGTCGCGCTCGGCAGCTCGGTTTTCAGCCTGATGGCCGCGGCCTGCGGCGGTGACAACTGGGCGCCGGTCTCGGCGGCCGAACCGTTGCGGCTGCTGGCCCTGCAGGAAGTGCTGCAAGTCAAGCCGGGGTCGACCGGCCGGGCCTCCTTTCTGCTGACCACGCTGGCCGGAATCCCGAAACCGAACGAGCGCCTGGACTTTTCCGTCATCGATGATCCGCAGACCCCCACAAACGATCTGGCCGGGGCCACCTTGGCGGCCTCGTCGGGCCTGACCGACAGCGCCGGGGTCGGCATGGTCACGGTGGCGGGCGGGCTGCGCGCGATGTTTCGCTTGAGCGCGCGGCACCCGCGCGCCGGGACCGCCGAGGTCCTGGTCGATGTCACGGAGGGCATGGAGGGGACGCTCGCCGCGGTGGCAACGCCGGTGGCGGGATCCACGGTCACATCCCAGGTGACCAGCGTCGACGTGCGCGTGATCGACGCAAGGTTCTGCAACGAGCTGTCGCTGATCTCGCCTCCCATTCCGGCCCGCCCGGTCAAGACCGTGGCCCCGGGAGTCCCCGCGGACTTCAACGTCAGCAACCTGTCGACGATCGCCATAGTCGCCCAGGGACGCGACGACGATGGAAAATTGCGCGCGGCCGGCTGCATCGACGTCCCGGGCGAGACGATCGTCCCTGGCAACGTCGTCTGGGTGTACGTGCCGTTGTCCGAGCTGGATCCGATTCCCCGCGGCACGTTCGTGCTCTCGTCGCATTTTTCACTGGCGAAAAGAGAACTGGCCCAGCGTTTGGCGGCCCCCTGGCAGGATCTGGCCGACTGTCCGTTGGATCCGGGTCAGATTTGGTTGGACTGCGCCATCGACGCGCTCGGATCGCCGGCGGCGGGCGACCCGCTCGATTGCGTGCCCGCGCCGACCGGCGAGGGTGATCTGGCCGATCTCATCATGACCCGACGCGGAGTGGCCGCGTTGGGTTCTTCGTGTCGCGCCTCGACCTTCGGCGCGGCGGGGGGCGAGCAGAGTCTCGACGCGAAGGTCGCGAGGCTATTCCCCAGCCCCGCGTCGGGCCCGGTCGCTGGCCTGCCGAGCCTCGGGGTCACGCTGGCGTCGATCCTGAACGACTTCACGCTGGGCTCGACTCTGACTGTCGAGGCGACCGCGTCACCGGGCCTGTTCCAGGCCACGCACACTCTGCGATCCGCGTTGTTTCAGGTCGGTGGAAGCATCGCGACGGTGGACGTCGTCGCCCAGGGCAACCCGGCGGCCCAGACGCCATTTGTCCCGGTCGCGACCGACGCGGGCACGCTGTCGATCGACGCGCACAGGTTGAGTCTGCGCCTCGGCAGCTTGGCCCACGTCGCGTTCTCGAAGGTCGCCCTCGTCGGCCATGGATGGCCCGCGGCCACCCGCCCGTATCTGGACATGCTGTTCGGCTTGGCCGCGAGCGGGACCGGCGCGGCGCGGAAAGTGGGTTGCGACGCGCTCGACACGCTGGTGTGCGCCGACGTGGGCCGCCCGGACGGATGCCTGCGGGCCGCGTGCGTGGCCGGACAGGCGGCGCTGGCGGCGCGATTGGACGGCGCGTTTGCCCTGGTGGATGGTGACGGAGGGGATCTGCAGCTATCGGGCTCCGCGGCCATGGCCGACGACAACGACGACGGCTTTGCCGACCGCCTGGGCGCTTCCCAGCAAGATCCCGGACTTTGGACGGCGCAGATTCGCGCGCGCGCCGGCACGGAAATCCTCAGCGGCTCCTGGCTGGGAACCCCGCTCGCCCCATAGCCTTCAGCTCTAGGCCGCCGGGGTCCGCGATTTGTAATGGCGTCTGCCGAATGTCGGACATAGACTCCCATTTTCCCGGGAGCTATAGGAGATCACATGAGGACGCTACGCAATCGATTCAAGACTGTCACCATCACGGCCTTCGCGGCGCTGGCATTCATGGCCGCCCGGCGCGTGGACGCCTGCGTGAACGACATCGACTGTCCCGAACCGGCCTGCGGCGGGCAAATCTGCGACTGGCTCCACGACGGCCTCACCTGTCAGCCGGCCGGAAGATATCCCAAGGGTCAGGACGGCTGGTGCATGCAGGATAGCGACTGTAAGTGCAACGGCGTTGGAGCCAAGTGCATCATGCAGACAAACGGTACCTATTTCTGCACCTTTGTTTTGCCTTCACAGGCACCAGGCGCGTCCACCGGGGGAGCCTCCGGCACCGGCGGCGCATCTACCGGCACCGGCGGCGCATCCACCGGTACCGGCGGCGCGTCCACTGGCACCGGCGGCGCATCGACCGGCAGCGATGCGGGCACCAAGCCGAGCGCCAGCAGCGGCAGCGGCGGTTGCTCCCTGGGCGGCACACCGGCCACCTCGGGGGTTGCCGCGCTGGTCGTGTTGGCCGGGTTGATGGCGTTCCGCCGCCGTCAGCGCCGCGCCTGAGCCGCGAGCGGGCGCGCCGAATAGGCCTGGCCGAATGCGCGTTCGGCCAGCATGGGTTGTATTGCGCCGTCGATGCTTACGGCTTGTCGAGATTGCGCCTGATATTTCTGCTGCGTGCGGTGGCCGCCGCGCCGAGCGGCGTGCCGTGGGCATCGACGGCCACGCGATCCCAGTCGGCCGCCGCTTGCGCGTGACGACCGATGCGTTCGAGGACAATCGCTCGGTTGGCGCGCGTCCGGGTGTCGCCCGGCGCCAAGACCAGGGCGCGGTTCAAGTGCCCCATCGCGTGGCCCGCATCCGGAGCCTCCCGCTCGATGGCCCCCATCCAGGCGGCCAACGCCGCCTCGTCACCGGCCAGCAAGCAGCCCGGCACCGCCAGCGCCCGCTCAAAATACGCCTGGGCGCGAGTGCCCTTGCCGCCGTCCAGATCAAACGCCAGATCGCCCAGCCGGCGCTGCCATTCGCAGGCGCTGACCGGAGACAACGCCGGTTGGTCATCAAGGGTGAGCGTCACGGCGCCCCGCTCGACGGTGAATGCAAATGTCGCCGGAATTTCGCGCGCGGCGATCAGTCCGCGCCATCTTTCCCGCCGGCGGACGAACACCCGCGCATCCGATGCGCGATACACGAGCGCCCACTGCGCGGGATCCCACCACGCGACCCTGCGGTTGATGCCCGCGTAGCTCAGCAACGCGGTCTCCACGCCGTATCTGGTCATCGCGGCCCCCCAGGTCGCTCGATCCAGATCGAACGACCCGAGCAGCTCGTGCATCTCCAGCGGGTAGGCGGGCAGGCGTGGATCCACGAAGACGCGGTACCGCGGATAGCCCTCGAACAGTAGATACGAGCCGATCTCGAAGTCGTTGTACATCCGCTCGCGCAGGCCGTTGTCGTCGACGAACCGAAGAGCCGCCAGCGGCAAACCGCCCGTATCGACGTCCACGTCCCACGGGGGTCGGCCCGCGCGGGCATCCGCGAGGCGCGGCGCCAGCGTCGCGGCGATCAGACCCACGGTGAGCACGACGGCCGCGCTTCTACCGAAGGCCACGAGCCGTGGCCGCGGCTCCCCGCCGCTCACGCCAGCAAACACGGACGAAAGCGCCGCCGCCATCAGCGGCGCGCTCACCAAGGCGGCATCCGCCGAAAATCGCACCGAGGCCAGGCCCACGATGATCATCCCCAGGGCGGGCAAGAGCTCGGCAAGCCAGCGGAGCAGCAACAGGCGCACTCGCCAGGGCTGCGCGCCCGTCACCCCCGCGCGCCCCGCAATCCGGCGATTCATGACCACGGACGCACCGACGACCGCCACCAGCACCGCAAGCCACACCAAGAACGGCGCGTCCGACCGCCAGGTCGCGGAGCGGAATTCGTCGATCGGATGCAGCTTCGGAATCGTGACGTGCATGGCGAGGTAGCGGATGATCCCGATCGGCCCGGCCGGATTGATCGCGGCCGCCCCGGTAATCGCCGCCGCCACCAGTAGGGCCCGGCGGGCCTTCCCCCTATCCGTCGGTCGTGCGCCCACCGCCGCCAGCAGCGCCAAAAGCACACCGGCAAAGATGCCCGCGTGCATGTTCGCCCAAAGCAGCAGGGCCACCGCGACCGCGGCGAGCCAGCCGCGCGACCAGCGCCGGTCCAGCGCACCGAGCACGCCCAGCACCATCACCTCGCCCGCGAACGACACGACGTGGGGCCGTTCGACGAACCGCTCGCGCATCACCCAGGCGGCCCCGGCAAGCGCCAACGTACTGGCGAGCGGTCCCGCCCCGCGCCGGCGACAGACCGCGAACGCGCCCGCGAAGGTGGCGCCCATCCAAATCGCCTTGGCCACGACCACCGCCGGAAAACCTGCCACCCGATACAGGAGCGCCACGGCGATCTCGAACGCCCACGACAGGTCCAGATCGGGAAAGTCGGGCGCCGTGAAGGAAAACAGATTCCGCCCCAGCAGCGCCCGCGTGGAGAGAATCTCGCGGCCGACCCGCAGCCGAAAGAACAGGTCCGATTCGGTCATCGGCTGCAGGCACAGCCCCGCGACGAACAACAACAGCGCCCCCCCCAGCGCCCACGCGGGCGCGTTCGTCTTGCTTCGCACGGACCCACCCTACGCATCGGGCCGCGATCCGCAAACCGCCGTGGTTTCTGTCTATCGCGCTATCGCGTCTATCGAGCCCGAGCGACCAGCGTTTGGCCGATCAGAAAACGGCCCCCGCTTCGGTCGATGCTCATGGCCGGCGTGTCACCGCGGGCCAACGTGCGCGCAAGAGCGGCGCGCCCACCCAGGTTCTGGCCGCCCATTCCCGACACCAGATCGCCTGGCGCCAGGCCCAGCGCCCCGAGGCGGCCAGGATTTATGATCAGAAAGCGCGCGCTGCTCGACGCGAGGCTGGCCAGCTCCTCGGCGGACAATTCGGGGTACAGCACCTGCAATTTACGCAATTTGTCCACCGCGGCCAGGGCCCCGCCGATGTCGGACCCTTCCCTGCGCGCCGGCACCTCGACCACCGTGGGAAACGGCGCGCCCGGCACCAGGTGGGGAGCAAAGCTGGCCAATGCTTGACGGATCGCCTGATCGATCGCGTGCTGTAGCCCCACCGGCTGGCCTTGAGCGTCGATCTCGGGCGCGTTCGCGAAAGCCGTCGCAAAGGTTTCGATGCTGCCCAGCACATCGGGGAGATCGCCGCGTCGGACGTCGAGCCGGACGACGTAGTCGGCGAACCGGCGCACCATCCGCGCACCGCCCATGGCGGCACCCTCCGCCCGCTCGGCGCGCGCGGCGATCACGGAGAACGTCAGGGTGTGTTGGGGATCCTCGCCCAGGGCCCGCAAGCCGTCGGCGATCAGTTCGGGGTCCGCGCTCGGCAACTCCTCGCTGAGAATCGCGTGCCCCCCGGTCGCCTGAATCAGTGTATCGCCGGTGCGACGGGCCACCCGACGCTGATCGCCGACCCGGCCAAAACTCAGACGTGGGGGCAAGGACAGAACGGCGGATACGTCGGGGATCAACGAAGCCGCATCACCACGAGTGTGCACGATGGCCCCGCCACAACCCCCGGTCGATCCTATGAAGCCCAAGAATCCGAAGAAGGCCACCACCGTTGACGCCGCCCGGATCCGATGCGCGCGCGTGTTCCAAGTCGCCATCGGGCAAGATATCGGCCGCCAGAGATCGTACTTTAGTGAAATTGAGTAATATAAATTACCTTGCNNGGTCAGGGGCAAATCGAGGTGCAGCCCCACCACCGGGCCCAGCCTCACGACTGATGGCGGTCCGATGCTGGCCTCCTCGGCCCCGAACCCCAGGTTGGCCGTGAGCGTCCGCAGGGACCGATCCAGCCACCTCGTCGGGTGACGGTATCGGAATGACAACGGGCGAAATGCAAACGAGACATCGACGGCCTGTCTGTCGACCGCCATGTCCGGTGGCCCGAGCCCGCCGCTGGCCGTCATGGTTGTTGATTTCTGGTGATAGCGGCCGGCTGCTTGGTTGGAAAACAGGCTGACCTCGAACCCGAGCAGCCCGTCGCCCACGCCGAGTTGAACCTGGAACGCCGGAATGGCGACGGTGCGTCCGGCCACGAAACCGGTGCTGTCGCGCGAAATCCCCATGCCGATCCCCATGCTGAAACGCGGTCGCTGGCGTTCGGGTTGCGTGGCGGCGACTTCGAGTGGAGCCGCGGCTGGCCCCCGCCCCGGAACAGCGCGGACCGCCCCCTCGGACGCCGGGGCAACCGGCGGGGCCGGCGGTAGGACGGAGGCGGCGAGATCGGGAACGACCAGATCCGGTCCCGCCCCCGCCGACGGTTCTGAGCGCGGCTCTTCCGGCACCGTCGATGCTGGGGGCGGAGCCTGACCCCAGGCGGGAAAAACGAAAACCGCCCCCGCGAGGCAAGCCCCCAGCCCGGCGATGGCTGCTCGGGCGATCCGATTCCTGGAGATCACGCCAACGCTTTTAACATCCCCGGCCGGGCGGAGGGCGAGATATGCTGTCCGAACAGACCCGCGCAAGGAGTTCAATTTTGGCCGACACGCAGTGCAACCACTGTCCTGAGACGCATCCGGCCGGGACTCCGTTTTGCCCGAATACAGGCAAGCCCATGCCTCCTTTGGTGGGCCCTGAGTTGGGTGACGGCGCAGGAGTCAGCCGGACCGAACAAGGCGTGCTGGATCTGTTGCTGCGGGCACTGCATCTGTACAAGAAGCACGCGCGCTTGCTGATCACGGTGGCCGCGGTGGTGTTTGTGCCGGGAGCCCTGGCGCACGCCTGCGCGCGGGCCGCGATCCTGGCTCCCACGGTGGCCATGACGGTCACGATCGACCCCGTCACCCACGCTCCCATGCCCACGCCGTTCGCATCGACCTCGTTCCTGGCGGGTTTCAGCGTGATCTTGCTGGGTCTCCTGGCGGCGGCGGTCACGGGACTTTTTCTGCACGGCATCATCATCCCGCTCGCCCACGGGGCCCTTGCCTTGGCCACCGCCGACCGCATCGAGGGCGGGAGCGCGGGTTGGCGCGACATCTGGATGTGGTTGTTCAGGCGTCTGGGCACGGTGTTGTCCGCCATCATCCCGGCCGCGCTGCTGATCGGCGTGGGATTCTTTTTTCTGGTGTTGCCGGGGTTGGTCCTGGCGTTCTTCTTCGCGTTCGTGCCCACCGTGGCCTTGTTCGAAGGCGTCGGAGGAACGGCCGCGCTGCGCCGCAGTTACCAGCTCGTCCGGTCGGACTGGTTGCGCATGTTGCTGGTCCTGATCGTTTTCGGACTGATCTCCGCGGTGGCTCAATTCTTGGCGACCCTGGTGCTGGGCGGTCTGTTCGCGTCGCGGCTGCTGCAGGATGTGCTGACGTTGCTGGCGATGCCGATTCCCGTGGTGGGATCAGTGCTGCTGTACTTCGATGTCCGTCGGAAATACGATCCCGACGGCTTTGGCGACCAGAAGCTCGCCCAGGAAATGCGCGCGCTACGCGACGCCTGACGAAGCGCCCCGTCTAGTTCGGACAGGGCACATTGGGAATGGCACAGCTACCACCGGGCGGTACGGTCACCGCGTAGCTGCAAACCACATCCATGCCCCGCCAGGTGACTCCGATGGCGGAGCCCGAAAGCCGGTGTTCGCAGCTATCGAATTCGTCGTCGCACGGTCCCAGATCCGCGAACCCCAACCGGGCCACTTCGGTGCCGCGCGCCTGCGACGCCAATCGGAAGCGGGCATCAACGATGCGCCGGCCATCGAGCGTGACCGGTTCGCCGGCTTGTCGGACCACCACCACTTCATGATCGAACCCGGGAGGCAATTTGAGCACGATGTCCTGGCGGGACANNGTGACGACCAGATCGGGGGGAATCGCCGCATTGGGATCCCCGCGCGTTTGAAACGATTGAAAGCCGCCCCGCCCGAGCCGCACTTTGAGATCCGCGGCCAGGTTCGGGCCCGAGACGGAAACCCCGGCGGCCGGAGAGATGGTCACATCCGTGTCCGGGTCGGCGGCGATCACCCGCCATAGCCCCACCCCGGGCCCAAAGAACGGGTCACATCCAACCTGAGGTGACAACCGCGCGCCGATGTATTCCATCCCCCAGCTCGCCGTGGGAGGCAGCTGTTCACTGGCCAGATCGCCCCCGTGTGCCCCGGGAACGTCGACCCCATACTCGGTGAAAATGTTCCCCGAAAACACCGCGACCGGAAAGTCCGCCGAAATACTGGTGCCCGTCAGGTCGCCTCCCGGCACCGCGGAGAAGACCTGAAAGACGTCCCCTTCTTTCATGGGCGGGACGTCGTAGGAGAGGGGCGGCGGATCGAGGATGCCCCCCGGTTCGACCGCCGCCGCGGCTGTCAGAGCGACTTGCACGTGCGTGTCGTCCACGGTGGCTATGACCGTTATGGTCGCGGCGCCCGCGCGACTTCCCGGAGTGCCACGGATCGTCGCGCTGGCGTCGCCTGGCGAGGTCATCGCCAAGTAGCGCAAGCCGATGGATTGTTCCGGACGCAGCACGGTTCCGCCCGAGCTATGCGATTTCCGGTCCGCGTCGTCGCTCACCACCTGGACCGCCATCACCGGACCCGTCGTCTCGACGCGGAAGGCACCGGCTGGTGTGACACCGGATTCCCGAATCGGGCGCAGCAGCTCGATGCGGGTGCCCCCGCCGGCGGGAACCACCGCCTCGGCGACCGGGCTCCACTCGTTGTCCATACCGCGCGCTTCGACGGTGGCGTTCACGGGAACGGCGGTCGCGTTGCTGAGCAGCAACATCAGGTTTCGACCATCATCCTCGTCGATGTTGTCCATCTGAACGCCGTAGAAGCGACATCCGCGCACGCCGTCCTGCCCTTCGACGACCGCGCACGCCATCGTCGTGCAACGACCCAGGCTGCACCGCGGAGTCGCACCCGCGCACGCCACCAGAATATCGCCCGGCTCATGATCGATGCAGGACCGAACGTTCGCGCGGTCGCAGATCCGGCTCGCGGTCTGGCAACTGGGCATTATGAGGCTGATGAAATTGGCATCGTCGCCGGTCTGGTCTCGGTCGACGGCCGCGTCGAGACCGCTCGCGGTGGAGCTGCCGCCACCGCAACCGATCCCCGCAAGCGTCCAGGTCCACGCGACGAAAATCCAAACGACGACAAGAAGGAGCCCGATTGGTCGCGCACATGGCTGCGCACCTGAGGAAACATCGGAGGCTTCACACCATTGGCGCGTTTGGCCCATCAAGACCCACACCAGAATCGCATCTTTTGCGCGCAATCCCCAAAAATATACGAACGCCACGGAGGAATGGAGGGACAAAGCTCCGCATCCGCAAACAACGCTGAAAAACCTTGCTAGCGCACCTGGACAACGGGGAAGCGCCGGAGCTACCGTAATGCGTTGCTACGCCTGACGATCGCCATCGCTGTCGGCCTGATGGTTGCGCCCCAAGGGGCCGCGGCCGCGCCCGGTGACGTGGGCGGTCTTCCGATCCGCCCTTTCGCTGCCGGCGCTGGCGTCGGCGCCGATCTCAACGCCAGTACAGACCAGGACGCGGCTGACGATCAGGAAGAACCCGCGGA
>PMNO01000387.1:0-4274 GCA_003161835.1 Myxococcales bacterium
TTTCCCGCGAACACGGGATACTCGGGAGCGATGTCGGTGATCAGGCCCGCGGCGGTCTGCGCATCGCTCATGTCGCGGATGATCTTCTCGTAGAAGGCGGCCACGTCGTAGTCGTAGGCGATGCTCATGGANNGCGTGGATCTTGTTCAGATCCGCATCGGACGACGTGAAGGTGCCGACGCTCTCCGCGGCGGCGTGCATGAATTTTCCGGTCAACGTCACGATCTGAGGACGACCCGGGAAACTGGCGGCCTGAGCCATGGGGACGGCTCCATCAACCTGGACGTAACGAAAGCCGGTGTAGGAAAATCGCGGATGCCAGGTCTCGGGGCCTGTGCCCTTGGGGGTGTACGCCCACCACATCGGCCCGCCCACGTTGGCCTGGGTCACCACGCCGGTCGCGCTCAACAGCTCGCCCGGCGTCAGGCGCACCGTGACGCCAGCGGCCCCCTGCACCGTGATCTCGGGCCATCCCGCGAAGTTCTGTCCCAGGTCGTACACGAAGACGCCTGGTTGCGGCTGCGTGATCTTGGCGGACGCGAAGTCCTGCATCACCTTCACGGGCGGCGCCGACCGGGCCACCAGCGCGGGGGCCGATCCCGCCGCCGCCATCGCGGTCGCCGCCGACCACCCGGTGTCCACGAAGCCAGCTTTGTCCCAGCCTGCTGGCTCCAGACGGGCATCGAAGTCCTCGCCGCCATAGATATTGGTGAACGTGATCGGACCAGGCGCCGCCTTCCAGGACGTGTCGCTGACAACCGTGGTCTTGGTCCCGTCCGCGTACTCGACTTCGAGGTGNNACGTTGTACATGCCATTGCCCAGCAACACGCCGATCGCGTTCGGGCCTTGAATCACGAGCTTCGTGACGTCGTAGGTGCCGTAATGACAGTTCTTCGTGTAGGTCGTCCAGCTCGGCTCCATCACGGCGTCGCTCGCGTTGGTGCCGTTGATACGCAGTTCGAACTGACCGAGGCCACACAGGGAAATGACCGCGCGTTGAACGGCTTTGGCGAGCGTGAACTCGCGGCGAAACAGGGGCAGGGGCGCGCCGCTGCCGCCGCCCGTGATCCATTGCGCGCCCCAGTCGGCTGGCTGGAGCAACCCGACCGTCCACTCGGCGGATGCGCTCCACGCGGACAGGCGACCGCCGCCGTCACGGACGCGCACCTTCCACCAGACCCGCAGCAGCGAAGTGAGCGTCTGGCCCGCGTAAACCGCGCGCGAATCGGCCGAAACCACGAGGCCGCTGCTCCACAGATCGCCCTGATTCGCCGCCAGCTTGTCGGCCGTCGACGCCACCAAGATCTCGTAGGCGCCTTGCACCTCGCCTCGTGCCTTCGGATCGGATGATTCAATTTCCCAGGATAGCCGCGGCGCTGCGGTCTGAATGCCGAGCGGATTGTCGCGCAATTCGGCGCGCAGGCGGGTCGGGACCAGGCCGGCCGCTCCAGCCGGCGAGCCGCCTTGACCTCCCGATGCGGCCGGCTGTCCACCCGGGCCCGAGCCCCCACCGGAACCTCCGGTCACGGCCGGAAGGTCAGAGCCGGCGTGCCCGCCACCGCCGCCCGTGCCGCCTCCGGGCCCTACGGCGCCTCCTGTCGCGCGCGCCCCACCCCCGCCCAGGGAGGCGTCGGTGGCGACGCCACCGCCGGTCGCGGCGGCGTCCGTGGGATCACCCCCACCGGCCTTGCCGCCGCCGCTGGCCGGAGGCTGTCCTCCCGCGCCGCCTGACTGGCAGCCCAGCCCACACGCGAAGGCGAATGCGAACGAGCCCCAAACCGCGCGTGCGCTCCATTTACGATAATTCATGGACACAGGTGAATTCCTCGAAGCCACCGCGGACCGGCGCGGCTGGTCATGAGTCGCGAGTTGTCTGTGCATCATTACTACCCCATGGGGCGCCGAAGGACATGTTCGATCGGGGCGCCCTTGTGTCTTATTACGTCAAGATCCCTCGGCGAGAGCGGGTGGGTGGTAGGGCCGTCGCCCACATTCCACAGACATTCCACACTCGATCGGCCGGGGCGGCCGGGCGGGCTGAAGGTCAACGCCAGGCGGACTCAATCTCCGGGCCTCTTCCGTCGATGCCCCCTCCTCGGCCGGGGTCATGGACGCGCAATACGCACCGCAAAGATTCGGACGCTACGTGCTGCTCGACAGGATGGGCGTGGGCGGCATGGCCGAGGTCTTCCGCGCGGTCGTTCCGGGAGCCGAAGGGTTCAGACGCGATCTCGTCGTGAAGCGCATCCTGTCGGACCGCGCCTGCGCCGCGAACTTCATCGAGATGTTCGGGCACGAGGCCCGCATCTCAGCCTTGTTGCACCACCCGAATGTCGTTCAGGTCTTCGATTTTGGGCAGGTGGACGGCAGCTATTTCTTGGCGATGGAGCTTCTGCGCGGGCGGGATCTGCTGGCGATATTTCGATCGCTGCGCGAGCGCCAGCAGCCGTTTCCGATCCCGATTGCCGCTTACGTGGCCCACCAGGTGGCCCTGGGCTTGGGATACGCGCACGCGCTGACGTCACCGGACGGCCAGCCCCTGAACATCATTCATCGGGACGTGAGCCCCGCGAACATCATGTGTCTGCGCGCCGGCGGCGTGAAGCTGCTGGACTTCGGGATCGCCCAGGCCATCGGCGAGATGGATTCGGACGTCAGCGAGCGAAGCTCGTTCAAGGGCAGGCTCTGCTACATGGCCCCGGAGCGTTTGCGCGACGAGCCCCAGGACGGCCGGGTGGATCTCTTCTCACTCGGGGCAGTGTTGTGGGAGACCCTGACCGCGCGAAGGCTGTTTCACGGCGCGACGGAGATCGAAAAATTGCGCAGCGTTCTGGAAAAGCCGATTCCGCCTCCTTCGGCGTTTCGTCCCGAGGTGCCCGCGCGACTGGACCAGATCGTTCTCAAGATGCTGGCGCGCGATCCGAACGAACGCTATGCCACGGGTCAAGCCCTCGCTGACGATCTGGAAGTGGTGGTCGGCGAGACCAAGTATCAGTCGCGCATGATGCCGGCTTTCTTGGCCCAGCTGTTCGGATCGGCGCCCAGTTCGGCGCACATGGCGCTGTCGATGGCGTCGCCGGAGATGCTCGCGTTCAATCCGACTGTCGCGTCGCCGATCACTGTGGCGCCGATCGCGACCCCCGCGACGACGGCGGCGCTCGTGGCGGCGGCCGCGTCCACGTCGACGACTGGTTTGTCGCGTCGGGGAACCTTGGGGATCTTTCCGCGCGCGATGCAGAGACTTCGCGCTCTGAAAACAGGCGCCAAGGTGGCCATCGCCGTGGGGACCGTGGCATCGCTCGGGGCCATCGCCTGGGCGTCGTCCGGCCCTCGGCACGCCACGGGCCAGCGGATGACACGCGTGGTGCCCGCGACCAGCTCGGCGCCGTCGCCCCGGTTGCCGCCACCCGCGGTGCCTGCATTCGTGAGGACCGACAGCCCGGTGGCAACAGGAGGCGAGACTGTCGCGGCCGCCGCGCCGCGGGCCTCCGGACTTCGCGAAAATGCCGAATCCGATGGGCCCGCCAGTGCATCGGCGCGGGCGGTCTTGCGCGCGCCCGCGCACCCGGGCCGTCCGGCCGTCACGAAGGCTACGGGGCACAGCGGAGTGGGTCGCATCACCCGCGGCCTGTCGATAGATCCATTCGCCGAGGCGGCGACGCGGGGGGCGCGCAGATGATCTCCCCGGGCGCGGACCAAGCCCCTGGTCTCGGTCCACGTCCCCGACGGGTGTTTGTGGTCTTCGCGGTGTTTGTTGCCCTTTGGTCTTCCTGGATGGGAAGGGGGCTCGAAGCCCAGGCGGCCGATTCCGAGGCGGATCGCGCCGCCCGGGTGCACTATCGTGAGGGCGAGACGCACTATCAGGCGGGTCGATACGCGGACGCCCTGGTGGCGTACCAGGCTGGCTATGACGTGCAGCCGTTGCCGGGATTCTTGGTCAACATCGCCCAGTGTCAGCGACGGATAGGCGATCTGGAGCGGGCCCGTGCGACGTACGGAAAATTCGTCCTGGTGGCACCCGACTCGCCCCTCGTACCCGAGGTGCGTGGGCTGATCGAGGAACTCGATNNGCCGACGCGACGATGTCTCCTTCCGGGGTGGAGCGGGCGAGCGCGCCCGGACGGGCGATCCGGCCCCCCCGGGCCGTCGATCCGGGAGCGTCATCGGGTCCAATCGCGGCGGGCGCGGACTTGAGCGCGACGGCGACGACGCGCGCGGGCGCACCGGAAGGGGCGACACCAACCGCGAGCCACCATCGCTGGTGGTTGTGGGG
>PMNO01000387.1:4333-4455 GCA_003161835.1 Myxococcales bacterium
GGCTCCGGGCGCGCACACGATTTCCGACGGGTCACTCGGCAGCTTGCGACGCTGAGAGCGAGGCGAGACAAAATGACGATGCGTAACCCCCATACCCAGCGGCCAGATCGCCGATTCCGATC
>PMNO01000005.1:0-7059 GCA_003161835.1 Myxococcales bacterium
CCTGTCGAGGGGCTCACGCTCGCGGCCACGTTTCCAATCCGACCCGGAATGGACATTGTCCCGTCCGGCTACGGCTGCTTGGCCGCCGCCAGCTCATCAAGCTCCCGGTTCCACGCCTCGCTCCGCGCGCGATCGTTCGCCGCGGCCGCCGCACGAGCCGCATCGCCCAGCCATGCCACCCGCAGTTCGCGCGGCAATTCCCTCGCCGCGAACAGCCGCCGGTAGGTTTCCACTGCCTTGGCGGGCGCACCGTTGGTTTCGAGCAGATGCGCCGCCGCCCGCAGCAGCGCCAGCGCGTCGTAGCCATCGATGAACTCGAGCGCGATGAAGTACTGCCCCGCCACCTCACCGAAGTCCAANNGCGGCCAGGTGGGGCAGGATGCGCTTGATGACGATGATCTTCTCGAAGCCGTGCGACGACACGATCTTGGCCCGGAAGACTTCGGCCATCCCGCCCGCGGCGAGCCGCTGGAGCAAGGTGTAACGCCCGAATTGCGAGGGAAGAACCACCTGTCCCTCGGATGTCATTGCGACACGCAACTATATCAAGGGGGCGGACAGGCGCTAGGCGATCGGGCGACAATCAAGCGGCGCGATAGCCCCGTGCGCGCCTGCCATTCGCGGGAATTTCCGGTGGTCACGATGTTGCCGGGGAGGGGGGGGCCGCCGCCGGCGCGGCCTTGCGTTTTGGTAGCGCCTTGCGCAGTTGCAGGGGATCAGCCGCCTCGGCGGCCAGCTCGACGATGCGAAACGCCGCGCGTCGGCCTCGAGCCTGGCTTTCTTCCGTGGGGCCGTTCGCAATCAGGATCCGCCAGCCGGTATCGAACACGCGCTGTTCGTCGCCCGCGATGCGCTCCCGGAAGATCTTCGCGGTGTCTGCGTCTCCCCGTTCGTCGCACAGGTCGGCGAAAACCGACATGCGACCGATGTTGAACGTACGTAGGGTCACGAGGCCCGCCGCCGCGCGCTCCTCGGGAGTTTGTAGGCTTCTGAGAAAACCAAAGAAGCGGGAGTAGCCGCCACTGCGCGGATCGAACGGTTCAGCGCCGAGCCCCGCAATGCGCTCGCTGATGAGCCGGTAGTGAGCGGCTGCGCTGCCACACTGCTCGGCGAAACCGATCTTCATATCCAGATTGTCGCAGTCCGCAAACCACAGCGCCGCGACCTCCGCAGCCTCGATGGCGTCCTTCATCGCCAGCCGCAGAAAATCGACAATTTCGAGCGTTTCCTTCCCCAGGGCCGCCTTGAACGCGATCAGGTGGCGGCTCAGGGAGGCCTGGTTCTTGGCGTGAAAGTCGGAGATAAAAAGCTCTGCATCAGGCATTCCCGAGGGATCCTGCGGCTCGATGCGCCGCACCGTCAAGCAACTTCGGCGAAGTGACGATGAAACCGGCACCTCGTGTTCCCTCCCCCCGGAATTGTGTGTTCGCGTCGAGCCTCGGGGCGTGGGCTGGCCCTCGCGTTCGGGGTCGCGGCGGTGGTAGCGGGGTGCGGCTCCTCCTTCGGAGCCGATGACGACGCCCCGGCCCCGGTGGTGGCCGTGGCCGATTCCTGGAGCACGGGCGCCGCGCCCTTGTCGGGTGACATGGTCTTGGCGACGGATCCCGCCGCCGATCCTGCCGCCGATCCTGCCGCGACCGGTCTGGCCGCTCCGGAGGTCGCGCAAGCGGCAGCAGCTCCGGGCTCGAGCGGCCCTCCCAAGGTGTTCTATCTGGCCTACGCGGATGGTCACCCGCTCACCGCATCCGGCCCGAATCCCTGCGTCAAGACCGCACCCAAATTCGCCTGCGACTTCGCCCCGACCCTGGTGGAGTGTCAACGACAGATTCAGGCGTACCTCGACAAATGGTACGCGGATTTCAATGTCATTTTCACCTTGACCCGACCCACGTCGGGCCCGTTCTACACCGAGGTCATCAGCTCGGGGGGAGGCGCCTGGTGTGGCGCGGCAAACAATGTCGCCGGGATAGCGCCGTTCTTGTGCGAAGACCTGGCGGGAGGGGTGGCGTATACGTTTCTGGGGGGCAAGACGGCCAAGGAGACGGCCATCATCATCGCTCAGGAGCAGGCTCACCTGGTTGGCCTGGAGCATACCCTCAGCACGCGGGACATCATGGATCCCACCATCTGTCCCAATTGCGACGGCTTCGAATCGGTGAACAACGCGATTCAGAGCGACCACTGTAGCCGGGCCAAACAGAACTCCTATCAGATGATGTTGGACCGCCTTGGGGTCTGGACGGGCGGCATCAAGCCGACGGTGTTCGGATGTCAGCCGGATCAGGATCCGCCTCTGGTCCAGATCCTGGCGCCCGCCGACAAGGCCGGTGTGGCCGATACCTTCGTGCTGCGTGTCCAGGCGAGTGATGCGTGCAAGGTCAATCGGGTCACGGTCACCGTCGCGCCGATGGGATTGCACGCTCAATCCACGGCAGCGCCATTTGAATGGACCCTCACAAAGTTGAGCGGGCGCCAGACCATCACGGTCACCGCCTTCGATGAGTCGGGAAAGCAGTCCAGCGATTCGATCACGGTCAATGCCAAAGGCGCTGGCGCGGGCGGGGCGGGCGGAGCGGGGGGCACCGGGGGCACGGGGAGCGTCGCGAGCGCGGACGGCGGGGTACCCACAACTCCCGCCAAGGTCGACATGGGCGCCGCCGCGGGCTGCCAGCTAGGGGGCTGCGCGCTCGTGGCTGACGAACCGGGGCGGCGTGGCGATCACCGCCACTGGGAAGTGCTCGTCCTGTCCCTCGCGATGATCGCGGTCGTTCTTGGGTCCCGGTCCCCGCGTCGGGGCTGAACGGCGCCGTCGCCCGCTGCTCCATCGTGCTGGACAGGAACTCCCGGAGGCATTCCTTTGAACGGCCTTGCACGGAGGCTAGACTGAGTCCGACATGAGCACGCGTACCCGGGCGCCGCGAACACCACCCTCGCGTGCGCGCGGCGGCAGCGCGGAGGTGAGGGCTTCCCCCGGGGGAGGCCGCGGTCGTGGCCGTGGAATTGTCTGGCGATTGGTTCGGGTCGTGCTCGGCCTCGCGATGCTGGGGGCGTTGGCCGCCGGGGCCGGGCTGGTCGGGCTGTTCGTGTATTTCGGCAACGATCCCCGCTTGCCCACCGTGGAGAAACTGAAGGACTACCGCCCCAAGCAGGTCAGTCGGGTGCTGGATCGCAATGGCGTGATCATCGGGGAGCTGGGGGCGGAGAAGCGGACGTTCGTTCCCTTCGATCAGATTCCCAAGGTGCTCGTGAACGCGGTGGTCGCGGCCGAGGACGCCGACTACTGGAACCACGCNNGGCCTGGACTACCGCGGCATGCTGCGGGCGTTCATTGAAAATGTATTGCGGGGACGGACCGCGCAGGGGGGGTCCACGATCACCCAGCAGGTCGTCAAGACGTTCCTGTTGTCGCCCGAGCGGACCCTGCGCCGCAAGGTGCAAGAGATCATTCTGGCGCGTCAGCTCTCGGAGAAGCTCTCCAAGGAGCAGATTCTCGAGCTGTACTTGAACCAGATCTACTATGGGCATGGACGCTACGGGTGCGAGGAGGCGGCACGGTTCTATTTCGGCAAGTCCGTGCGTGACGTCGACATCGCCGAGGCCGCCCTGCTCGCGGGCCTTCCTCAGAGTCCCGAACGCCTCTCGCCGCGCAAGCACCCCGAGGCCGCCAAGAACCGGCAAAGGTATGTGCTGGGGCAACTGGCCGAACGCGGATACCTGGATCGTGCGCTCGCCGAGCGGCTCGGGGCGCAACCCATTCGGATTGCCCGCGATACGGCACCGTCGCCCGAGCTGGCGGCCGAGGCCGTCGATTCCGTGTATCGGGTGTTGGCGGAGCAGTTCCCTGGGACGCCCGCGGCCCAGCTGGGCCTGGTGATACAGACGACCATCGATGCCAAGCTGCAGCTTCTGGCGCGACAGGCGCTCGAACGTGGTCTCGAGGATCTGGACCAGCGGCAGGGCTTCCGGGGACCGGTGGGGCATGTGGAGGGCAAGGCGCTGGCCCGGCACGTCGCCGTTCTGGCGGCATTGCGCACCGGCAAGAATACCCCGCAAATTTTCGACGGAGTCTTGTCCGCCATCGAGAGGGACGCCGCCGATCCACGAGGGGGGCGGCTCGTGATCGACGTGGGTGGGGTCACCGGATTCGTCGATCTGGCGCAGGAGCCCCGCTACGCAAAAGGGGCAAAACCGCTGACCGAGCGCTTGCTGGTCGGCGATCTCGTGAGGGTTCGTTTCGCGCCCGAACGCGCGCACGGTGAAGCCAAGGCCAGCGATTCGTCCGGCAGCGACAAGGGGGATGCCGCCACCCGCGGGGGACAGCTTCCCCTGGCCCTGGAAATGGGTCCGCAGGCAGCGATGGTGGTGATGAACCCCCATACCCGGCAGGTGTTGGCGCTGGTCGGGGGGTATGACTTTCGGCCGGGTGGTTTCGACCGCTCGCAACGGGCCGCGCGTTTGCCCGGCTCCGCGTTCAAGCCCATCGTGTATGCGGCAGCGATCGAATCGCGCAAGTTCACGCCGGCGTCGATCCTGAACGACGCGCCGGATGTCTACGATCGCTGGAAGCCGCAGAACTATGAGAAGGAAGAGTTCCGTGGTCCGGTGCGCTTGCGAACCGCGCTGGCGCATTCCATCAACACGGTCGCCATAAAATTGCTCGAGCAGGTGGGAATTCCGGCGGTCCGGGACATGGCCGCCCGTGTGGGAATCACGTCGCCGATCGCCGACGACGTCGGCCTGGCGCTGGCATTGGGCGCGACGACCGTGCATCCCCTGGAGCTGGCCAACGCGTACGCGACCTTCGCCGATTCGGGACGGCGCGCGTCACCGCTGCTGGTGACACGTTTTGGGGATCGCACGATCGATGTCCCCGCGGCCGTCGTGGGGCTGCAGCCGGACGTCGCCTATGTGGTCGTGTCATTGCTGCGCAGCGTGATCCAGGAGGGGACGGCCGTTTCGGTGGCCGGCCGTTTGCGCCGGCCCGCGGCGGGGAAGACGGGGACGTCCAACAACCTGCGGGACGCTTGGTTTGTGGGCTTCACGCCCGATCTGTTGGCGGCGGTCTGGGTGGGATTCGACGACCAGCGGAAGCTGGGCCGTGGCGAGGCGGGCGCCAAGACGGCGCTTCCGATCTGGACCGAGTTCATGACCAAGGCGCTGGCGGGACAACCCATCACCGATTTCGCGCAGCCGCCGGGCGTGGTCGTGCAGCGCATCGACAAGGCGACGGGACTGTTACCTCCGCCAGGCAAGGAGATCAGCGCCGACAGCTTCGACGAGGTCTTCCTCGACGGCACCGCACCAAAGGAAGCCGCGGTGCCAGTCGGCGAGCAGGAAAATCCGGATCAGATGCTGCTCGAGAAGAATGAATAGTCACCACGATCCGGCGACAGCCGCAGGGGGGCGTGGTCGTAGACGTGGCCGTAGCCGTGGCCGAATCCGGTTCCGGATCCGGTTCCGGCCCCGGTTCTCGAACGGCGGCTAGCTTCTCACCGGCGTCGCCTTGATCGCGGCCTTGCCGTCCTTCACGTAGACCGAGAAGCGAGCTGTGCGGCAGCTATACTTGGCGATCAATTGGTCGCGGTTGCTCTGCAGCTTGGCGAAGAACTTGTCGGCGGTAACCGAGGCTGTCGGCTCACCACACTTGGCACGAAGGGCGAGGTACTCCTCAAACACCTGCTGAAAGTGCTCCATCTCCGCATCTCTCGGACGGCTTGCTGCCACCTGAGCCGCCGGGGCAGGCGGCGGTGGGGGTGCAAACGTCGCAGCCACAGGCGCGGCGAAAGCGGCCGAGACTGGCACCGGTGGCGGTGTCAAGTCCTTGCGCAAAGAAGGGAAATCCTGGGTCTCGATGATGGAGGAAGGCGAAACTGCGGCGAACTCGCCGGAAGGGAACGAAGTCGTCTCGAGCGGGGACGGCAAAGTGGGAAGCGAAACGGGACGCGCCAGACTGCCTGCCGGCGCAGCGGCTGCCTGCCGGCCCGGCGCTGGCACGGCGGGAACCGCGATGGGCGCGGCTGCCCCGCCAACAGGGGGCGGAAGCTTGGGCGCGCCGAACAACGAAGCGGCAACCGACGCTGGGTTGGGCGGAGGCGCGGGCGGCGCAGGCTTGCCCCGTGAAACGTCGAACGACTTGCCGTCAGCCGATCCGCCCCGATCCAGAATCGCCGCAATGTCCTTCTTGGCCGTCTCGGACTTGGGCGGGGGCGCGTGGGTGAAACGCTCCACCGTGGCGTTGATATCCCGCGCGACACCACCCAGTTTGCCACCGTACCTGGTGTCATCGATCTTCTGGATCTCGTTGCGGGCCAGGCTATGGACCTCGCTGCGCAGGCGCCGGATCGGGCCCTCGACCTCGATCCGCTGCAGGAAGAGACCGATGCCGATCATGGCCAAGATGCCCAGGGCCAGGCGCACCCAGGGGAAATCACCAGTCCAGCGGAGGTCATCCGAGGAGGCGTTCGACAACAGGACCCACGGATCGGATTTGGGAGATTTTTCGTTGAGCAAGACGTAGTAGGCCCGCTGCTCCGACGCTTCGCCGACAAAGGGTGCTGCGACCAGGAGCATGCGCTTGTTGCCCATGTCCAGGGACAGGGCGCGCGTGCGCTTGTGATTGGCGATCTCGTTGGCGTGCTGGTCGATGAGTTCGGGCAACTGGCCGAGCAGCGCTTCGGCTAGGGTCGACGACACGACGTTCTTGCCGAGCACGATAGCCACATCCACGTTCAGGTTGCGCTTCCACATCTCGGCCAGGCGCTTGCCCGTGTCAACCGCCACCACCACCGCACCGACGATGCGGTCGCGTGATTTGGAGGTGACCGGCGCCGCACCCACCCGGCGCAGACGACCGGCCGCCCCCCACACGTCGTCCGACAGGTAGCCGCGCAGGGCGTCGCTCACCACCTCGGCTCCGGCAATCGATTCGCCGTACTCGCCCTCATCGTCGCCCACCCGGGCCACCACGCGTCCTTTGTTGTCCACCGCGATGAGCGACTCAACGCCGATTGCGGCACGGTCAGGTACCAGCGCCCTGAGACGGCTGCGCACGGTTTCGTG
>PMNO01000005.1:7096-7282 GCA_003161835.1 Myxococcales bacterium
TATCTTGGAAAGGAACATCGCTTGCGCCCCCTATTGTTCGGTGGGCTCCTTGGCCGTGCTGGACACCTTGATTGTCAAATCGACTCCTTTTGGGGGCACCTCGATCGCCTGCTCATGCACCCAGTGGCCGTTGCTCCACACTTTGAGGGTAGCTGGGCCTTCCGGCACATCGAGCAGCTTGAAACC
>PMNO01000567.1:0-200 GCA_003161835.1 Myxococcales bacterium
CCGGCGGGCTGGGTCAGCCGCCGCGGCCGGGAACCTCCGAGGCGGGAAGACGGCCCCCGCTTTGCGCCGCCGCAGCGGGGCGAACCCGAACGAGCGCCGCCCGTCCGCCAGGCGCCTCCGGTCCGCGGAGCTCCGCCGCGCACGTTTCAGCCCGTGCCCGGCGGGCGGGAGCGGCCGAACGACCGGGACCGCCACGACGA
>PMNO01000567.1:227-530 GCA_003161835.1 Myxococcales bacterium
GTTGCGAAACCACTTGTGATCGGCGGGGACCAGATGGAACGGAAGGCTCTTCGTGCTGCAGCGCTTGATGGCCTCCTCGCAAGCGGCGGTCGTCTTCTCCCATAGCGGCAGCTCGCGCCAGTCGCCCACCGCGAGTTTCCAGGCCGTGAGCGGATCGCGCTCCCGTTCCTTGAGCCGCTTGAATTGCTCCTGCCGACTGACGTGCAAGAAGAACTTCACGACGATCGTGCCGCTGGCGGACAGCAGACGTTCGAACTGATTGATGTGCTCATAACGAGCCTTCCACACCGCGGGTGGAACCAG
>PMNO01000567.1:564-1852 GCA_003161835.1 Myxococcales bacterium
GCGTGCTGCCGCGCGTAGACCAGCAGATTGCTGAGTTTCGCGAATTCTCGTCCCAGCTTCTCCGTCCGCTCGACGCCGTCGGCCTTGTCCAGGCCGCCCGTGTCCGCCGGATCGATCGCATCCAGGCTGACCTTCCTGGTCCCGTCGATAGCAACGGAATGGGCGCGGTGGGTTCGCGACGGCATGGCACCTGCACCTGCGCCCAGCGCCTATGCCTTGGGCAAGTCGTCGGCCGGCGGTGCCTGTCCGGTGCTTGCGGGTGAGGGGGCGCTCGGTTCAGCCACCGGCACCTTGTCGTGCTCCGACACGGCGACGACCTTCTTCTTCCATCCGAAGTCCAGATCCCGAACACCTTGCGCCGTCAGTTTCACAGTTGCATTCATGTCCCTCCTTCTTAGGCCACATTTGACCCGTCGGCTATTAGTAAGTTTGAGCGTGAGTCATCGAAAAAGGCGGGCTTTCGTTCCCGGGCCACCGTCGCGCATGGCGTTTGCAGTCACCTGGCCAATGGTCTACCGTCAAACGCCGAAGCCTCAAATCGCCTAACGAGTGTTCCGCGACCTGGTGGTGTCCTTGCCGTCCCGACCAGGCGGTTAGCCGGAAACTTCGCAAAGAGAGGCCGTGTGGTTGTCAAAAGATTGCGTGCGTTGCTGGAGCGCCTGACCTCCTGGCACGGCTCCGGCTCCGTGGATGGCCTGTTCCCCATCCCCGGCGAGGAGCAACCGTTGCGTGCCGAGTTGCTCAGTGTGGATCAGCTCGCGCGGCATGCCGCGAAGCTTGCGGCAACTCACCAATTGGCCGAAGGGCGAGGCTCCGATCAGCTGATCCCGCGCCTGGACGAAAACCAACGCATCCTGGTGGAGACGTACCACCTGGTCAGCGCGGCCGTGGTCCGCAGTCGGCGTATTTCGCCTGGCGCCGAGTGGTTGCTGGACAACTTCTATCTGATCGAGGATCAGATTCGCGTGACGCGGCGAAACCTGCCGCGTTCGTACAGTCGCGAGCTTCCCCGCCTGGGCACCGGCCCGGACGCCGGGTTCCCACGTGCGTACGCGATCGCCCTGGAGCTCATCGCGCATGTCGACGGCCGTATCGATTCGGACAGCCTGAACAGCTTCATCGGGGCCTACAAACCGCTGCATCCCCTGCACCTGGGCGAACTGTGGGCCATCCCGATCATGTTGGGATTGGCGCTGATCGAGAATCTGCGCCGGGTAGCCGCGCGCGAAGCCGCCGGGCGCCGGGATCGCGATCTCGCCGGGGACTGGGCCGAGCGCATGGTCGAGGT
>PMNO01000567.1:1863-8906 GCA_003161835.1 Myxococcales bacterium
CAGATCTCGATCGGCAACTGCATCACCAGCTTGCGGTTTCTGGGCGCGAACGATTGGCGCGAGTTCGTCGAGACCCACAGCCTGGTCGAACAAACGCTGCGTATGGATCCGCCGGGCGTCTACCCAGCCATGGATTTCGCGACGCGCGATCGCTATCGACATGTCATTGAGGAGCTGGCCCAGCACAGCACCCTGCCGGAACACGAGATCGCCCGCGACGCCGTCGGCCTGGCCCGCGCCGCGTACGTGGTCCCCGCCGGGGACGAACCCGCGAGCGGGATTTCGCCTGGCCCCCACGCCCCCCCCCGCACATCGCATGTCGGGTACTACTTGATCGATCGCGGACGGCGGGTGCTGGAGCGTCAGGTTCGCATGCGCTGGTCCTTGTGGCGCCAGCTCGGTTCTTTTGGACGTCGGTCAGCGCTCTCGGTGTATGTGGCCAGCGTGTTCGCGGTGACGGCCGGCGCGGTAGCGGCCTTCTTGGACCTGTCGCACCTCTGGCATGCGCCGCAGCTCATGTGGGGCGTTCTGGCGCCACCCTTGGGGTTGTGTGCCACTCACCTCGGCGTTGCCTTGACCAATTGGCTGGTCACCCTCATCGTCGCCCCGCGCCGCCTGCCGCGGCTGGATTTCAGCGCCGGAATTCCCCCGGACAGTCGGACCATCGTGGTCGTGCCCACGATGTTGGCGAGCGGCGACGGAATCAAGGATCTTCTGGAGGGCCTGGAGGTGCGGTACCTCGCGAACCGCGACGACCATCTCCATTTCGCCTTGCTGACCGACTTCGCCGACGCCGCCCAAGAGACCTTGCCGGGAGACGCCGAACTGGTGGCTTTGGCCCGCGACGGAGTGGCCGCGCTCAACCGTAAGTACGAAGCCCAACGGCGGGACATCTTCCTGTTGTTCCATCGCCCCCGCCGCTGGAATCCGCGCGAAGGCGTGTGGATGGGTCACGAACGCAAACGGGGCAAGCTCGGGGCCTTGAACGCCTTCTTGCGCGGCGGCGGCGCCGACGCATTCTGCGAGGTGGTCGGGGACACGAGCTCGCTGTCGAGCGTCCGCTACGTGATCACGCTCGACACGGATACCCAGCTACCCCGCGACGCCGCGCGGGAGATGGTGGGCGCGATGGCGCACGCCCTGAACCGGCCAGTGTTCGACCCCTCGAGAGGCCGGGTCGTGGATGGCTACGGCATCTTGCAGCCGCGGGTGAGCGTGAGCTTGCCCAGCGCAAATCAATCCTGGTTTGTTCGTTTGTTCGCGGGCGAGCCGGGGGTCGATCCCTATACCCGCGTCGTGTCGGACGTGTACCAGGATTTGTTTGGAGAAGGGTCGTTCGTCGGCAAGGGCATCTACGACGTGGACGTCTTCCTGAAAAGCTGCGCGCATTTTCCCGAAGATGCCATTCTCAGTCATGACTTGCTCGAGGGCGGGCACGCCCGTGCAGCCCTGCTCAGCGACGTCGAGCTATTCGAGGCCTACCCATCGCGCTATCTGGCCGACGTCAGCCGTCGTCACAGATGGATGCGTGGCGACTGGCAGATCGCGCGTTGGCTACTGCCGCGCGTCCGCCGCCTGGAGGAGGGGAGCACACCCAATCCCATCGCCGCGGTTTCGTGGTGGAAGATTCTGGACAATCTGCGCCGCAGCCTGGTGCCCCTCGCGACGCTGATCCTTTTGATCGGGACCTGGTTGCTGTTGCCGGCGAGCGGCGTCTGGGCGGTCTCGCTGTTTGTGGCCATGTCCTTTGGAGCGGTTCCCATCTTGTCGCTGCTCGCGGACTTCGCGCGCAAGCCCACGGATCTGCCTCTGCTGGCGCACGTGCGAGTCACGCTCGGGGCGGCCGGGACCCAGGCGGCGCAGCTGTTGTTCACGCTCGCGTTCATTGCCCATGACGCCTACGTCAGCTTCGACGCCATATCGCGCACGGTGATTCGCTTGCTGTTCACCCGCAGGCGTCTGCTGGAATGGACCACCGCCAGCGAAGCCCAGGGCAACAGCCATCTATCCCTGCCCCGGGTGCTGGCGGGCATGCTCGTCGCGCCCGTGTTGGCCTTCGAGAGCATGGCCTTCATCGTTCGTGACCAGCCGACGTCGTTGGCCCCGGCGGCACCGTTCTTGGGTCTTTGGTTCGCCTCCCCGGTGGTCGCCTGGTGGCTCAGTCGCACGCTGGCGCCTCCTCCGGTGCGCTTGTCCCGGCGACAGCGCCGCTTTCTGCACACGGTGGCGCGAAAGACCTGGCGCTTTTTCGAAGCGTTCGTCACCGCCGAGGACAACTGGCTGCCGCCAGACAATGTCCAGGAGCACGCGGTTCTCGCGATCGCGCCGCGGACCAGCCCGACCAACATCGGCATCGCGCTGCTCGCCAATCTCAACGCCATGGACTTCGGCTATTGCTCGGTCGATGGTCTGATCAGCCGGACCCGGGATACGGTGGCCACCCTGCTCCGCATGGAGCGCTACCGCGGGCACTTCTTCAATTGGTACGACACCCGAACGCTCAAGCCCTTGCATCCGCACTACGTGTCCACAGTGGACAGCGGGAATCTGGTGGGGCACCTGCTGGTCTTGCGCGTCGGCTTGCTGGAGCTGTGTGACACGCGCTGGACCAGTGGGCGTGCGTTCGACGGAATTCGCGACACCGTGCGCGTCCTGCGGGACGCGGTTCGGGCCGCACACGCTATTGCCTTGCCCTCAAGTGGTCACGCCGCGTCTCCCGATCTCGCGTCTCGGACCCGCACGTTCGAGGACCTTTTGCAGTCGCACCCGCACGGTGTCACCGAAGCCGCCGCGCTGCTGTCCCGTCTGATCGCCGCCGCCGGGGAAATATGTGCGGCGGCACCTGCCGACAGCGACGAGATCAGCTGGTGGGCATCGGCGCTGCGCCGCACCTGTCAGGACCACCGCGACGATCTGGTGCGGATGGCGCCCTGGAGCGACCTGCCCCCCTCGTCGTCGTCGGACGGCCGCCAAGCGGGCGCCCCGGCACGACTCCCATCGCCGCAACCCCTGATCGCCTTGGTCGACATGCTGGAATCGGGCCCCAGCGCGCGCGAGATCGCCGCGTTTCCCGGGACGGTGATCCCCACCCTCGATCTCATCGTCCGGGAACTCACCCCCGCGCCCGCCGGGGGCGAGCCGACGTCGCGCCCGGACCTTGTTGCCTGGTGCGGGAAGCTTCGCGGGACGCTGATCGTCGCGGCCCGCAACGCCGCCGATCGGGTCGAGATCCTGGAGGACCTGGCGACCGAATGCCACGCGCTGACCGAGGTCGACTACGCGTTTCTGTTCGACCGATCGCGCGATCTATTCGCGATTGGGTACAACGTCGACGACCGTCGCCTCGACGGCAGCTTCTATGACCTGCTGGCCTCCGAGGCGCGCTTGGCGAGCTTCGTCGCCATCGCCCAAAGCAAGGTGGATCAGGAGCACTGGTTCGCGCTCGGCCGCATGCTGACCAGGGCGGGAGGCAGCACCGCTCTGCTCAGCTGGAGCGGATCGATGTTCGAGTACTTGATGCCGCTCCTCGTGATGCCCAACCACGACAACACCTTGCTCGGTCGCACCTACAAGGCCGTCGTGCGCCGACAGATCGATTACGGCAACCAGCGGGGCGTTCCGTGGGGGATCTCGGAATCGGGGTACAACACCGTCGATCCCCAGCTCAACTATCAGTACCGCGCCTTCGGGGTTCCGGGGCTCGGCCTCAAGCGTGGCCTGGCCGAGGATCTGGTGATTGCGCCCTACGCCTCCGCGCTGGCTCTGATGGTCGAGCCGGAGGCGGCCTGCCGCAACCTCGAACGCTTGACCTCTGATGGTTACCAGGGTGCCTATGGTTTCTACGAGGCGATCGACTACACGCCGTCTCGCCTGCCGCGCGGCGCCTCGTGGGCCTTGGTGCGGCAGTTCATGGCCCACCACCAGGGCATGAGCCTGCTATCGCTCGGCTATCTGTTGCTCGACAAACCGATGCAACGTCGCTTCGAGGCCGATCCGATGCTGCGCGCCGACGACCTGTTGTTGCAAGAGCGGGTACCCAAAGCGGCCGCGCCCCTGTTCCCTCACGTCGCCGAAGCCGGCACGGTGCGGACCGTGACAAGCTCCGACGAAGGAGCGGTGCGCGTCTTCGCCGATCCCGGCGGCGCTGCCCCGGAGATCACGCTCCTGTCGAACGGCCGCTATCACACCATGGTCACCCACGCGGGCGGCGGATACAGCCGCTGGCGTGACCTGCAGGTCACGCGCTGGCGCGAGGATCCCACCCGCGACTGCTGGGGACCTTTCTGCTACCTACGCGATCTCGACAGCGGCGCGACGTGGTCGACGGCGTGGCAACCCACGCTGACCTATACCACCCGCTATCAGGCCGTATTCACCCAGGCCCGCGCGGAGTTCCGGCGGCGGGATGCGCGGATCGACACGCACACCGAAATCAGCGTTTCGCCGGAGGACGACATCGAGTTGCGGCGGGTCACGCTGACCAACCGCTCGGAATCCACGCGCACCATCGAGGTGACCAGCTACGCCGAGGTGGTGCTGGCCCCTCAGGGACAGGACCTCGCCCATCCGGCATTCAGCAACCTGTTCGTTCAGACAGAGCTGGTGCGGCCGCGGCAGGCCATCATCTGCACCCGCCGTCCGCGTTCGGCAGGCGAACGACCGCCCTGGATGATGCACTTGATGACGGTCCGGGGAACCACCCAGGGTGAGGTTTCGTTCGACACCGACCGTATGAAATTCATCGGGCGTGGCCGTACGACTGCGGCTCCGCTCGCGATGGAACATAAACCGGGAGGCCATCCGCTCAGCGACAGCCACGGACCGGTCCTCGATCCCGTGGTCTGCATCCGACGGGTGGTCGTGCTGCAACCGAACGAAACCGCGAAGGTGGACATCGTCACCGGCATCGGAGAGACGCGCGACATCGTCACCGCGATGATGAACAAGTATCACGACCCGCACCTCGCGGATCGCGTGTTCGAGCTGGCCTGGACCCACAGCCACATCCTCTTGCAACAGATCAATGCCACCGAGGCGGAAGCCCAGATCTATGCGCGCCTCGCGGGGGCCGTGGTCTTCGCCTCGGACGTGCACCGAGCCAAGGCCAACATCCTGGCGCGCAATCGGCGGGGACAGTCCGGGTTGTGGGGCTACGGAATTTCGGGAGACCTTCCCATCGTCCTGGTGCGCATGACGGATCGCGCGAAGATCGAGCTCTGCCGTCAGGCCATCCAGGCTCACGCGTACTGGCGCATCAAGGGCGTCTCGGTGGATCTGGTGATCTGGAACGAAGACGATTCCGTGTACCGTCAGACGCTGCAGGACGCGATCATGGACCTCATCGCCGCCAGCCCGGATGCCGCGCTGGTCGACAAGCCAGGCGGAATCTTCATACGCAGAGGCGAGGTGATGTCCGACGAGGACCGCACGCTGCTGCAAACCGTCGCCCGGGTGGTACTGCTCGACGACGCGGGTTCATTGGCCGAACAGGTGGAACGGCGCGGGCGGGGCGAGGTCTCGATCCCGCCCCTGCGACCAACCCGCAGGCGCATGGAGGCCATGGCGCGGATCGCGGAGGTGCCCGCACGTGATCTGGCGTTCTTCAACGGCCTCGGCGGATTCAGCCGCGACGGACGGGAATACGTGACCCTGCTGGGCCCGAACCGGCCCACGCCGGCGCCGTGGGTCAACGTCATCGCGAACCCACAATTCGGCACGGTCGTGTCGGAGACCGGCAGCTCGTATACCTGGTCGGAGAACAGTCACGAATTCAGGCTGACCCCCTGGGCCAACGATCCAGTCTCCGACAAGGGCGGCGAGGCGATCTACATTCGCGACGAGCACACCGGCCAATTTTGGTCACCTTCGCCCTCCCCGGCCCGCGGCGATGCTTCCTACGTGGCGCGCCACGGGTTTGGATACAGCATCTTCGAGCACACCCACGATGGGATCGCCACCGAGCTATGCCTGTTCGTGGCCACGGATGAACCGATCAAATTCGCCCGGTTGCGCCTCTCCAACCGCTCCGGCCGCCCACGGAAGCTGTCGGTGACCGGGTACTGGGAATGGGTGCTGGGCGAGGTCCGCGACAAGACGCTGCTGCACGTGGTGACGACGCTCGATCCCGCGACAGGGGCGCTGTTCGCGCGAAACGCGTACAGCAACGAGTTCGCGGGGCGGGTGGCTTTCGTCGACTGCAGTGAAACAGCGCGCACCGTCACCGCCGACCGGCTGGAATTCCTGGGACGAAACGGCACGATCGGGGATCCGGCGGCGTTGCGGCGCGCTCGACTGTCGGGGCATGTCGGGGCGGGTCTCGATCCCTGCGCGGCGCTCCAGACGCAGGTCGATCTGGCGGACGGACAGGAGAAAGACATCGTATTCACGCTGGGCGCCGCGCGCGACGAAGGCCACGCGCGCCACCTGGTGCTCCGGTTTCGCGGCGCCGCCCGCGCCCAAGGAACCCTGGAGGGAGTCTGGGGCTACTGGGGTCGAACCCTGGGCACGCTGTACTGCGAGACGCCGGACCCGGCGCTGAACTTCCTGGCCAACGGCTGGCTGATGTATCAGGTGCTCAGCTCCCGCATGTGGGGCCGGACCGGATTTTACCAATCGGGCGGGGCCTACGGTTTTCGGGATCAGCTCCAGGACGCGATGGCGGTGATCCATGCCGAGCCAGCCGTGTTGCGGCAACACCTCCTGCGCGCGGCGGCTCACCAGTTTCACGAGGGCGACGTGCAACACTGGTGGCACCCGCCGGTAGGCCGCGGCGTGCGCACCCATTTCTCCGACGATTACTTGTGGCTACCCTACGCGGCGTGCCGGTACGTTGCGGCCACGGGCGATACCGGTGTCCTCGATGAACGGAGCCCCTTTCTGACCGGACGGACGCTGCGCCCGGAAGAAGAGTCCTACTACGATCTGCCGCAGATATCGGAAGAGACGGGAACGCTGTACGAGCATTGCGTGCGCGCGGTGGACAATGGCCTGCGGTATGGCGCCCATGGGCTACCGCTCATGGGCTGCGGCGATTGGAACGACGG
>PMNO01000186.1 GCA_003161835.1 Myxococcales bacterium
TCCGAAGTCTTGTCCGCGGCCTTCTCCTCGACCGGTTTGGCCTTCTTCTTACTCTTCTTGGGTTTGGCGTTTCCGTCGGGATCGTCCGTCTTGTCCGTCGCCGCCGCCTCCGCCGCCTCCTTGGAGGAGTTCTTGAATTCGGGCTTCGCCTCAGGATCGCAAGCCTCCTTGGTGAATCCGCGGGTCGAAAACTCGTGCTCGATATTGGCGTGCCATTGAGCCGTGGCGATGCGCAACTCGACGACGTGCTTGCCGCCCTTCTTGCTGGTCTTCTGCGGCGAGCAGTAGGAGAACAGGTAATCTTGCCCGAGCTGCGCCTCGACGCGATCGGCAAGATCCACGAAGGGTTTCTGTAGCTCGCGCGCTTCGGAGGCAAACAGCGCCCCGGTCTTCCCGAGCGGCTCCAGATCTTCGCGGTTGATGGCGTCGCCAATCCCGATCACGTACACGTCAGCCCTTGATTTTTGCACCCGCGCCAACGCGTCGGCCTGGGAGTGCCGGCCGGCCTTGTCTCGCCGGTCGGTCACCAGGATCAAGGTCGCATGCTGGTGCGGCGCCGGCGACTGCTTGGTCGCCTCGTCCAGACCATCCAGCGCGGCGATGAACGTTCCCCACAAGTCGACGTTGCGGCTACGCGGACGAAATTTCCGCATCGCCACCAGCCCTGCCTCCTGTTCCGCATCGTCGAATCGAATGAACGGAACGATGCCGTCTCCGTCGAACGCCGACAGGCCCATGCGGGCGTCCTTTCCCACCCGCTCGGCCAGCAACGCCACGGCGTCCTGCAAGGTGGACAGGTACTCCGAGTCCACCAATGGCCCGCTCAAATCGACCAGCACCAGGACATAGCGGTCCACCGCGTACTTCACCGGCAGCAGCGCCCGCCTCACCTTCTTGGCGGGCACCTGTTTGCCGTCTTCAAAGACCTTGAAGTCGTTCGCCCTCAGCGTGACCGGCTGACCGTCCTGGCGCGTGATCTTCAAATAGAGGGCGACGTTGGCGGGCGGCTGCACGACCGCGTCAACCTTCGTCACCTCCAGTTGCTGGCCGGTGGCGCATGCCCCGCCGCCCAGCAAGGACACGAGGACGACCCAGCCGGCAGCGGCCAAGGTCAATGTCGACGTACGAATGGGTCGCATGGCAATCGGCGGCATCAACAGGCCTCCTTCGGAAAGCGGGTATCATAAGCACGTCCCCCGCGGCGGCGGACGAAAAAGATGGGTCTGCGCACCCAGCGTTCGTCGCGACCTCACGCAGCGCGAGCGGTGATGAGCCACACCAAGCCGGCAAGCTCGCCCGCCGCCGTGGCGACCAGCAATGCCACCCCCCGAAAGGCCAGACTTGCCCATTGTTCCGGGTTGTTACGTGTGTCCATGCTCTGCTTGCCGTTTTGGTCGTCCTGGCTGTCCGGGCCCCGCTGGCCGCGCGGGCCACCTTGGCCCAAACTCAAGAACTGCCAAACCGCGACTGGAAGAGTCCATGCCGCGCCCCACAGGACGGGCGCGGGTACGAATCCCGCGACCGCGAACAGCGGCAGGGCGCCGTACACGGCCACCAACACGGCCCGACCGAGAGCGGCGGCCGCGGGGCCGCCCCACCTCACCACCAAAGTCCGCTTGCCGACCGCGGCGTCGCCAGCCGCGTCCGGAAATTCGATGGCCAGCAGCATCGTNNGACGACCGTGGTGCCACTCATCCCGGCGACGTGGGGGAACTGCAGCAGGAAGCCCGCCAACGGGGTCAGCCCCGTGACCACCAGCGCCGTCGTCAGTTCACCCAGCCCCCTCGAATGTAGGGCTACTGGAGGCGCGCTGTAGAACCAGGCCAGCGCCTGAGCCAGGACCAGGACGCCCGCCGCGACCAACGCGCCCACGCCAGCTTCGGCGCCACCGGCGATGCCGCGCCCCGCGATGACACCCGCCCCCAGCAGGCCCATCGCCCCCAGCACGCGGGCCGCGATCAGCGCCACCCGCGGCGCCAGNNTAGTCGTTCGCATAGTGAGTCATGAGCTGAATCGACGTCACCGTCGCCTGCCCGAGCGCGTACATCGTGACGTCGAACCCCGCGCCGCGATACACGGCCAGGGCGGCGCCGATGCCATACAACAGGAACCCGCCGACCAGAAACTGCGGCCGGCCGAGCCGGATGAACGCGATCAGAACACGACCGCGGAACCCCATTTTGTCAGATCGCCGCGGCGACCCTGGCCGATTCCTCCGCCGGACTGTGGGCGGGGTTTCGGCCCATGATGCGCAGCCAGCGCACGTGCGACCGAAAGGCCGCGCGCGCCGTGGGGAACGCAAAGTAGTTCACCCCGTGGATAGCGCACACCTGTTCCACGATCGGTGCCAGCGCGGGATAGTGGATGTGGCAGATCTTTGGAAACAGGTGGTGGACCACCTGAAAATTCAGGCCGCCCAGGTACCAGCACAGCACTCGACTGGAACGCCCGAAATCGACGGCGGTCTCGACCTGATGTTCGGCCCACGGCCGTTCGACCGACGTTCCGCCCAACAGGGGCTTTCGAAATTGCGCCCGATCCGAACAATGGGCCAGCTGGAACACCGTCGCCAGAACCAACCCCAGCGTCGCCGCGGCAATCACGTAGACCCCGATCACCTGACCAAACGAATGCCGCCACAGGGGGAACCCGAACGCCAGGCCGAAGAAGACCGCCTTGCCCGCCCAGAAGATAAAGAGTTCCCGGCCGCGCGGAAACGGCACGCGCGTGCTGCCCACGTGCCGCTTGGAGATCAGATTTCGAAATTCTCCGGTGGTCTGCCACTCCAGCGCCAACAGCGCATAGATAGCCCATAGATAAAGGTGCTGAAATCGATGCAGCGAATGCCACTTCTGATAGGGCGATACGCGCCCCAGGATGCCCAGGTTGATGTCGTCGTCATGTCCTTCCACGTTGGGATGCGTGTGGTGAGCGACGTTGTGCTTGTAGTGCCAGAAGTAGGCCGTTCCACCCAGCAGATCCAGCGACAGGGCCATGGCCTGGTTCAGCCAGGGCCGATCGGAGTAGGCCCCGTGCCCCCCGTCGTGCTGCACGTTGAAACCCACGCCCGCCATCGCCAGCCCCAGTGACAGGGCGCCGAGCACCGCCTGCCAGGGCGTCGTCACCACGAACATCAGCGCCAGATACGACAGGGCCAGCCAGGCCAACATGATGGCCGTCTTCAGATACATCCGGGGCACGTCGCGGCGCTTCTGGCCCGTCGATTCGAAATAGTGATCGACTTGTTCCTCCAGCTGTCGGGCGAAGGGGGTTTTGGGCAGGTAGGTGGCGGTCGCGGTCTTCGTCGCGTTGAGCGCCACTAGTGTCCGCCCGCCCACGTATGGGCCTTGCCTGGCCGACGGCGCACGGGCACCTCCGACAACAAGACAGCTCTTCTGGCGAGGAAATCCCGGTCCGGAGAAAGGATCGAACGCAGCATGGGGGGGCCTCTGGGCGCAGTCTACGCGCGTACGGGTCGAAAATGTCGGTGTTTTTGGCGGCCTACGCACGTTCTGGACGTTTTCGTCGCCCAATCAGGGAGAAACTGGCCTAGAGGCCTCCAGAACCGGCGCGTATTCCCGCATCCTCCCAATTCGTGTCTGCTCCGCGTAACGAGATACCGCGAAATGTCTGCGCATCTTCACGTTCCCAAGCGCAGCAATAGCGACATTTGCCACCAGGACAGAGACGAAATCGTGAGACGACATGGGTGGCATGGAACCTGCTCCCCATGAAATCCGAAAGCGAGGACAAACAATGCTGTGGACAATTGCCGTGATTCTAGTGGTGCTGTGGGCTCTGGGTCTGGTCACCTCGTACACGATGGGAGGATTCATCCATATCTTGATCGTGCTCGCGGTGGTCGCCGTCGTCATCCGGTTGATTCAAGGCCGTCGAGTTCTTTGAGAGTTGACGGGACTGGGTGTGAGGCACGGATGCCGATTCGCCCAACCCCGCTCGGCTGGGCTCTTGCCATGGCCGTGAGCGTGGGCCTGCTGGCGCTCGGCTGGGGCGGCTGCATGGCCTCCGTGTCGGGAGAGGCCTACGGCCCCGACCTCGTGTACGCAGCGCCCGGCGTCCAGGTGATCGCCGACTACGACGACTCCATTTTCTACGCCGATTCCTACTACTGGCGGTTCTCCGACGGGGGTTGGTATCGGTCGCCGCGCTACAACGGCGGCTGGATCATCGCCACCCCACCGATGGCGCTGCGGCGAATCGATCGACCGCACGGGTTCGTACACTACCGCCCGGCGGGCTGGGTCAGCCGCCG
>PMNO01000721.1 GCA_003161835.1 Myxococcales bacterium
CAGGCCAAGTCCCCCGACGCCGAGCTGACGCTCGAAGGAGACATCGCGCTGCGGGATCCCCTGGCGTACTCCACATTGAACGGCTACTTGCGGTTCAAACTGGGGGACGCCCTGCTCAAGAGCTCGCCCACGATTGCCAGCATTCTCCAGATGGCGGCGGCGCCTGGCCACCGCCCGGACGGATTTTATGGCCTGCACCTGGCTGGTACCTTCGCGGCACCGACCACGATTTTCTCGGCCACGGCCCCGGCGGGGACCGCGGGTGCGGCGGCTGCGCGTCCGGCTGGTCGTCCGTCGATCATGCCGGTCATGGCGGCCCCGTCGCCGCCACGGGCTAACCCACCACCGCCCCCGCCACCCGCTCCCGCGTCGCCTGCTCCGCAGTCGCCCCCGCCCCCGCCGGTCGAAACGCCGCCCCCGCCGGTGCCTGCCGTCGTACCGCCCCCGCCCGTCGCCCCCGTTCCCCCCGTGACAGAGGTGCCCACCGCGGCACCTCCCATGCGCGGCACCGTGGTGGGGGGAACTCTCGCGGAAGCCACGCGGGGGATGTTGCGGGGCATGGGTGGAGGCAACGGCGTACCCTTGAACCCATCGAATGCGGGCGGAACCTCCGGTGCCCCCCCACCCCCGGCCGACGGCGCCCCCGCGGCGCCTCCTGGCCCGCCGCCCGGGTCCCCGGCGGCCCCAGAACCCGGTTCCAACACCGAAGACCAACTGGTCCAGTAGCTCCCCGGGGCCCGTGGGAAGGGATCATCCCCATCTGCGATCGGCTGCGGCGCGCCTTCCGCGGCCTCGCGCCCCGAAACCGCCCGAACGGGGAAGTGCCTCGCTACTGTGTTTGATCTCGGGCCTTGAGAGCCCGGACCAAGGCCAGCAAATCCTTGTTCCCAACGGTCGCTTCGATTCCCGGAGGTAGCCGCCGCAAGCGCCAGGTGACGCTCCAACTCATTCGTGCTCCCGGCTCCAGCGGGCGATACGCACCCTGTTGTTCGACCTCCACGTAGGTGTGCGCCAGATCCGCGTAGAGCTCGATCTCGGCCTCGCCCGGCGCCTGCTGGCCACGATCGATCTTTGGAAAGGACTTGATGAGAAGCATCCGGCGACCGACATCGATGTGGGCCACCCAGCCTTCGGACCCATTGGCGAATAGTTTCGACGGCTCCGCGACCGAGCCGGGATCATTGTCGAACCAGATTGCTCCGGCTGCCTCATGCGCGGCCAAGGTCGACAGAGGCTGAAGCCCGCCAACCGCCGGGAAAAACGTTATGCCGCCGACGGGTAAACGGGATATCTCCCAGGGTGCCACCGAACGTGTCTTGTCGGACCGGTTCTCCATCACGTACTCGATCTCGACCGTCTCGGCGTTGGAATCAACACGAAACTGCTTCGCAATCGCGATACCGAGCGATCCCGTGGCGCTCTGAAACCAGACGTCCGCCCCCTGACCCGAAGGCGTGTAAGCCCCCGAATCAATCTCGACCACGGGTGGCCAACCCCAATCGGATTGGGGACTCGTCCAGAAGGTCGAGCCAAAATTCAGGGCGTTCACCTCGGGTCCCGACAGAATATTCTCGAGTCCGAAACGAAATCCCAGGATGCGCGCTCCGCGGCCCGCGTCCACCTCGAACGACACGTTGCCAAAACGCCAGCGATAGATCGCCCCCTCCACCTCCGGAACAACGAGATTCGCTTGGAATGCCACAACCGGCAATTACCACGATTTTCGGTCACCGCGCGAGTCCTGGCCCCTCAATCAGGGTGCGGACTAGCCCAGGCCGAATCGTTTGACCTTGTCGCAGAACGTCGATCGGGGAAGTCCCAGCGCCCGCGCAGTCTGTCGCCTGCTGCCGCGATTTCGATCCAAGGCCCACTGGAATACCGCCCGTTCGATCTGATCGAAGGTTTGGCCGCTCAAGGACAGCAGATCGTTGGGATGACCATCACCGGGTGGCCACTGTAGGGGCCCGCACCCGGACGAAACCGGGGCCGCGATCGGAAGATCAGCGTCGGCCAAGCGTGCACCATCCGCGAATCGCGTCGCTGGGCGCTCCTGCACGCGCTCGAATTTCCCCGGCAATTCCAGNNCGCACGTTCCCGGGCCAGTCGTAGTCCAAGAGTTCCTGAGCCGCCTCGTGGTCGACCGCGCGCGAGCCCAGCTCCGAGGTGAGCTCCGCCAGAAAATGTGCCAACAGCAAGGGGATGTCGGCGCGGCGGCGGCGCAATGGTGGCAACGGCAGCTCGAACCCGGCCAGACGGTGGTAAAGGTCGTTGCGAAATCTTCCGCACGCGACCTCGTGGCGCAGATCGCGCAGGGTCATGGCCACGATCCGAACACGAACGGACACCTCTCCGGTTCCGCCCACCCGGCGCAGGCGACCGGTCTCGAGCACCCGCAGCAGCTTCGGCTGCAGGTCGAGCGGTAACTCTCCGATCTCGTCGAGCACGAGCGTTCCGCGGTCGGCCTCGCCGAACCACCCCACCTTTTGGCGGGCAGCGCCCGTGAAGGCGCCGCGCTCGTGCCCGAAGAGCTCGCTGTCGGCCAGTTCACGCGGCAGCGTTCCGCAGTTGACGGCGACGAACGGTCCCCCCGGGGCTGGTCCCAGCCGATGAATCAGCTCGGCCAGCAGCTCTTTTCCGGTGCCGCTCTCACCGCTGATGAGCACGGGAATGTGGGTCGGCGCCACGCGTGCGGCTCGCGCGACGACCGTCAGCAACGCTGGATCCTGACCCACTATCGACTTGGTGACCGCGATTTCGCGAGACGCGTCAATCATGACCGCTTATCGGCGCCGTGCTCGACTCGGTTTCGCCCGCGGCTGGCCAGTCAGCCAGAGCGCTCGCGCGAGATCGAAACCCGAGCTCTGCCGGCGGGGACACGGCTGCGGCGCCAGCGGGTGCGTCAGCAGCAATCCTCAATCCACGCCGCGCCGCTTTCGCCAATCTCCTTTTTCCATATCGGCGCCCGTTGCTTCAAGCGGTCAATCGCCGCGCGGCAGGCCGTGAACGCCTCGGCCCGGTGGGGGGCGGCGGCCGCCACCACGACCGCCGCCTCGCCGACCGCCAGCGAACCCACGCGATGATGAATGGCCACCCGCGCGCCGCCGATCTCGCGCTCGATCTCGTCGGCGATTTGCTCCAGCACTTTTTCCGCCATGGTCCGATAGGCTTCGTATTCCAGGCGCACGACATCCGGAATGCGACCCTTGCGGCGGACGAGTCCCGTGAACGTGACCAGCCCCCCGCGATCGATGCCGACCACCGCACCGACCACGGGACCGAGATCCAACGGTGATTCCAACACAGCGATTCTCACGAGGCGCCGCCTGAAACGGGGGGAATCAATGCCAGCTCGTCTCCGTCGGACAGCGGGGTGGTCGCGGCCACCAACGCCAGGTTCACCGCCACCTGCGCGTGCGGTAGCTGAGCCGCGATCCCAGGGTGCAGCTTGGCGATAGTGGCCAGGGCCATGGCGACGTCGCCCCCTGGTGGCAGGTCCAACAAATCGGACGCGGCCCCGCGGCGTTCGCGCAAGTTTGCAAAGTACAGAATCGTGACCCGCATAGACGATGTTTCCCGCGCTGTCCAAAAGTTATCAACAGGATTTTCCGAATTAGTGCGGGGACCTACAATGTTCGGTTTTTTGCGGCCCGTGCGGGGGGCTGCTAGCATTTTGGGCGCTCAACCGAGGGAGAGCATGCTCAAAGCGAGGCCACCTTGACCCGAATTCTCCCCGCGGACCACACCGGTTCCGCGATTGCGACGACGCGTACGCCTGGTCAACTCTTCTTGTTTCCCGCATCGTGTGGCCCACGGTCCCCCGGCCGCATTGGTCCCCCTTCCGCTGTTGGCGCTGTGTGCATCGGTACCGCCCCGGGCGCCGCGCCGACGGCTTCGCGGCGCGCGCTTCGACCCGAGGCGGCGCCTCGGCAAGCCCGCCTGTCCGCGCCCGCGGATCTTGGCGCCCATGAAAGAGCGATTGGCGCCGCCTTGCGTGTCTACCTTCCACCAGGCAAAGCGCTGGAACTGCGCCTCACCAACAATCACTACAGCATGATTTCGGTGCGGCGGAAGCCGGATGGCTACCGCCTGCGCCTGCACCGGATGTTCATCGGAGCCGAGCCCCGGATTGTGCGCGCCTTGAGCCGCTATGTCGTGCACAACGATCGACGCGCATCGCAGGTTCTTGGCGCCTACATTGACGGGCACCAGCACATCATCAAGAAACAGCCCCGAAAGCCTCGTCAGATCAACTTACGCACAGCCGGTGTCTGTCACGACTTGCGGGAGATCTTTGATCGGCTGAATGTCGAGCGGTTCGATTCGACGCTGGATGCGCGGATCACCTGGGGCCCCGTGGCGGCTCACCGCGCCCGCCGTTCGATCAAGATGGGCAGTTTTGCGGTCGAAGACCGCATCATTCGGATTCACCCGGTGCTGGATCAACCCGACGTGCCGGCCTTCTTCGTCGCGTGGATCGTGTTTCACGAAATGTTGCACGGAAAACACGACATTGTCCGCAAGGGGCGCCGTCGTATCTTTCACGGCCCGGCCTTCGTCGACGAAGAACGGACCTACCCGGATCACGAACGGGCGACGGCGTGGGAGCGCGCCAATCTGGATCGGCTCCTCGGAGGCTAGCGCGGTCGTGAATGCGCGACGTCCGACGCCGATTCTGATTTTGCCGGGGATGAACGGTTCCGGAGCGGACCACTGGCAGACGGCCTGGGAACGCTTGCTACCCCGCGCGCGACGTGTGCTCGCGCGCGACTGGGATCGCCCCGTGTGCGCCGATTGGGTTGCCGCGCTGGAACGGGCCGTGGCGGCCGCGGGCCCCGAGGTGGTCCTGGTCGCGCACAGTTTGGGCTGCCTTCAGGTCGTCCACTGGGCGTCGCAGACCGCTCTGGCGTCTCGCGCGGCGTTGCTCGTCGCGCCGCCCGATCCGAACCGCCCTGCTTTTCCCGCCGCGGCGCTGGGCTTCGCGCCGCTGCCGCTCGTTCCTCTGCCGTTCACCAGCACAGTTGTCGCGAGCGAAGATGATCCCTACGCCACGCTGGCGTTCTCGCGTCGGTGCGCCGAGGCATGGGGCAGCCGNNCTGGCGGCGTTGCCCGCGGAGTGGCTCGGGTGCGGGGCCGGCCCCCTTCAGAAGTTGATCGTGACGTTCCAGGTCTGGGCGTGCATGATGGTCGTCGTCGTTGAACCGGTCGCGACGACTTGGTCCTGGGCGCCGAGCGCGCTGGCATCGACTTTCAAGGCCCCCTCCTCGGTGTCCAGCTTGAGAGCCATCGAGGCGGGAAATGTGATGGGCTTGAGTCCCGCGGGCGCGGGCAACTTTATGGGTCCGTTCGCGGCGATGGCCTGGGAAACATGTCTGGTGCCCCCATCGTTCGCGGTCAAGGTCAGGTCGACAAACAGAACGCGCACCTCGGGCAATGCTTGGCTGGAGGTGAAGCGCACCTCCAGATAGGTGTCCTTGGCGCACCCCATCGCGCTTGATCCCAGCGCCAGCAACAAGAGCCACCACGCGGGACGGACCTTCATTTTCATCGCTGCTCCATCGCTTGTAGCTGTGGCGTCGTTGGTCTTGCGCGGAGCGTGGATCGGTTGGACAGCTTGACTACATGAAGGTCGGGTCATATGTGCCCAGCGTTGTGGTGGGGCTCTTCTTCGCGTTCGCGGCGGCAATCCCTCCAATGATCAGCACCGCGCCGGCCGCGCCGGCCCAGAACCACCACTTCTTGTAGATCGGAGGCGCCGCATCTTCCGCCGGGTGGGCCGGCGTCGTGAGATCCACCGAATGCGAGGGCGACCCCGCCGCAGGACGGGCGCCGAGCGATTCGTGCGCGCTGTCCACCCGCAGCGGCGCCAGGGCTGGACTCGCGGACGGGCGCCGTGGTGGGGCCGGCGCGCGCGCGGCCGAGTCGCCCTCGGAGGGGCCGGTCACGGCCGGCGGGTTTACAGCGGGTGGGGCCGAACCGATCGGCTCCGGGGTGAGCGCTGGTTCGCGCTTCTGATCATCCAATGGCAATTGTGATTGCGCCGCAGAGGGGGCGGCGGGCGCCTGCGCTTGCAGTTGTTTCTCCAGTTTGCGGATCTGCATTTCAACTTCCTTGCGGTTCGTCGCCGCCGGCATGTTGCGCAGAAAAGACTTGTAGAAAAATACCGCCTGACTGGCGTCCCCGGCCAGGCGGTACGACTGCGCGATGTTGTACAGCAGCAGGGGATCGGGCTTGGCGTTGTAGGTCGTCTTGAACTCGGCGATCGCGCGGGCGAATTCACCCAAGTTGAAGGCCTTGGTGCCTTCCTCGTAGTGCTTCTTGGCTTCGCTGGCGGCCGATTCTTCGGAGCCCGCGGCCAGCGCCGCGGGGGGCAGCGAGATGGAGCCCACTGCAACCGTCGCTGAAAGCAACAACGCCAAGGCCCGAAACGAAACGAACTCAACCACTGTAGCCGCCCATGCTAACGCGCTGCAAAGGGAGGGGCAAATCACGGCAGCAATGCGCCAACCACCATCGTGAACAGGAAGCCCGCCACCACTCCCGACGACGCTGTTCCCTCGAATCCATGGCTGTGCGACTCGGGAATGATTTCATTCGAAGTGATGTAGATGAGCGTGCCCGCGGCCAGAGCCAAGATGAAGGGCATGGTGGGGGCGGTTCTTCCCGCCAGCAAGCCGCCCACGATGGCCGCCAGCGGCGTCGCCAGACCGGTGAGCGTGGTGATGATAGCGCTGCGCCCCGGGGCCACGCCGCCTTTGCGCAACGGCGCCGCCATGACGATGCCCTCGCACGCGTTCTGCAGTCCAACCGCGATGGCCAGCAACAAGCCGAGGTGCGCGTGGTCTCCAGCCGCAAAGCCCGCGCCGATCGCAAGGCCTTCGGGGAAGCGATGGATGGTCAGCGCGCCAATAATGGCGTAGCCGCGGCGCGGATCGTCGGTAGCTTCGACGGCGCGATCGTGGTGATCGTGTCCCGGTTCGTGGCCCAGATGCTGATGATGCCCGCGCGCGTGTCGGTGAGGAATCAATCGATCCATCGCCCCCGCCAGGATGACACCCACCGCGAAGCCCGCCACCACCAGCGCGAGCCGAGCCCCATCCAATGGCCCTCCGGGCGGACGCACGCCGGCCAGAGCCTCGGCCAGCAAACCCAGGGTCGCGGCCGCCAACATCAATCCCGCCCCCAAGCCGAGGATGCCGTCGTAGACCCGGCGCGGGAGTTCGCGGATGAAAAGAAACGGCAAGGCTCCGAGCCCCGTCGCAAGGCCCGTCAGCGTGGCTGCGATCATGGCGGCGCCCATCGGCGGACGGTTTTACACTAATTCTCGAAATGCGAGCCATTCCCGATGAGGACGGTCGGCGACCCAGTCCGCGCGTCAATCGACCCGCGCAACCCGCGCACCGCACGCCCCCAGCGGACGATCATGCGCTCCTGCCGGATGCGGAGGGGGCCGCGACCACGGTGTACCTCGGCCTGGGGTCCAACTTGGGCGATCGCGCCGCATCCATCGCTGCCGCCGTGCACGCGTTGTCCGAACGTCGGATATTACGCCACATGTGCGTCTCGCGCGTTTATGAGACCGAACCTGTCGCCGTCGATGCGCAACCGCTGTACTTGAACGCGGTCGTGCGTGGACAGACCCTCTTGTCGGCGGCGGCGCTGCTGGGCGACTGCCTGACGATCGAATCCGGGCTCGGACGTGTGCGTCCGCCGGGCCAACCGAAGGCGCCCCGCGTGATAGACATTGATTTGTTGCTGTACGGCGCCGAGATCGTCGAAACCCCCCGGTTGACCGTCCCGCACCCCGCGTTGCTGGCGCGCGCGTTCGTGTTGATTCCCCTCGCGGAGGTCGCCGAACCGGGCCTGCGGCACCCGATCACCGGCGAGACGCTGACCCGTGCCGCCCCGTGCGCGACCGTCAGAGTCCTTGTTCCACCCTAGGCGAGGGAATACCATTGTTGAACTAGGAGGCGGTCGATGTCCGGAGGACAGTCAGGCGGCGAGGGCCCGACCCAGGGAGAACGTCGGCAGGCGGAGCGGATTCCGCTGGAAATGTGGGTCGAGGAGACCACCGACAACGAGCGCTACTTCCGGCGGGCGGGAAACCTTTCCCGTGGCGGACTTCGGCTCGAACACACGATACCGCTGCCTCAGGGCACGGTCGTGAACCTGACTTTCACCTTACCGGGGGATTCGATTCCCGTGGAGGTTTCGGGGGAGATCGTTTCGAGCCCTGGTCCGAGCGATTTGGTCATGGGTGTGAAGTTCCTGGGCGTGAGCGAGGCCGCGCGCGCCCAGATCGACAGCTACCTGGCGCGCGTCGGATCCGCGTCCAAGTGAACTGCGACAGAGAGCTCATCCGCTCTTGCGGCGCCCGATCGTGCCGATAACATGATTCATGATGCCGCGCCCTCCACTTGCGCTGCTGCTCCTGCTGGCGAGCCTGGGTGGGTGCGCCGAGTTGCGGGGACGCAAGAAGATCCAGGAAGGCAATGCCGCCTATAAGGGTGGCGATTTCGCCACCGCCGTCGCCCGCTTCACGGAAGCCGAGACATTCGTGCCCGACATGCCGCTCTTGTGGTTGAACCGTGGCTACGCGTGCCGCGAACTCATCGTTCCAGGCGCGGACGCGACCGTGAACCGATCGGCCGCGCAGTGTGCCTTGGAATCTTTCAAACGATTGCGCGAGCTCGTCCCCGAAGATCCGCGCGGCGATCGGCTGTACGTGCAAACCCTGCTCGATCTCGGCGAATACCGGACCATCGAACGCACATTCAGCTTGCGTCACGAACGCAATCCCACGGACCTGGATGTCGTCCTCGTCCTGCGGCAGGTCTATTCGAAGATGGGCCGCTGGCGCGATGCACTGGCTTTCTATCGCCAGGTGGCCGCGCTGCGCCCCCAGGAAGCCGAGGCGCAGGTCGCGGTGGGAACTTACATCTGGCAGGTGCTGCGGGCGCACGGGGGTGGGCCGATCCTGGCGGAATATGATCCGCGACCTCGGCCGGACCGACCCGTGCCGCCGCCGCCTGCGGCCGCGCCCGATGACATCGTCGGGGCGGAACGCGTCGCGCTGGCCGAGGAGGGAATTCGCTATCTGACTCGCGCGAGCGAGCTGCGTCCCGCCGACCTGGACGCGCTCACGTATGCCGGGCTGTTGTATCGTCAACAATCGTTCGCCTTGTTCGATGACGCCGCGGCATGGGAGCGGGTGGTCAATCAGGCCGTGGCGCTCTCCACCCGCGCGGCTGAAAAGCACTGACATGGCATTCGAGGCCTATCTCCAGGCGGGCAGTGCCTTGCCGAGCCGCGGCCGTCGGGTCACCTATACGGTGTCCATCGCGGTGCACGCCGCCGCGGTCCTGATCGCGGTCGGGTACTCCTTCTGGCACGTAGAGGAGTTGACCCCACCGCGGGTGGAGGTGACCTTCGTCTCGGCGGCGGCCGCGCCTCCTCCTCCGCCTCCGCCCCCGGCCTTGGGCGGGGGATCGGCGGCGCCCAAGCACAAAGCGGTCGCCCGTCCGAAGGTCGAAACCGCCGTGAAGCTGCCCGAGGTGGCCCAACCCAAGATCGAGAGAGTCGTCGAGCCGATCGTCGAGGCGCCCCAGCCCCCGAAAACGGCGTCAGAGGTACCCCATGAGTCGGCCCCGCTCACGAACACCGGCACTGTAACGGGCACCGGCAAACCGGCCGGTGTGGCGGGGGGCGAGGCGAACGGAATCACGGGCGGCGTGCCGGGAGGAACGGGTACGACCGCCGGGCCCGCTCCGAAATTTCTCCCGCCCATGATGGGCTCGCGACAAAAAATTTCGGGGGCCGACCCGGATTTTCCGTCCAACCTCGCGAAGGCCGGGGCCAGCTACCTCGTGATCGCCAAGATCTGCGTCGGAACCTCCGGCGCGGTCGAGGCGGTCACGGTCCTCAAGCACGGCCACCCGACGCTCGACAACATTGTGATGACCACGCTGAAGACCTGGCGGTACCGGCCTCTGACGGCCAACGGGAGGCCCGTGCCTTTTTGCTATCCCGCCAATTTCCAATTCAAGACCGAATAGGAGACCCAAGAAAAATGAATTTCACGGTCATGGGCTTGTGGCACGAGATGGGGACCGTCGCCCGCGGGGTGGTCGTCGTATTGATCGTCATGTCCGTCTATTCGCTGGGCATCGCGGTCGAACGCCTGTTGACCTATCGTCGGGGCAAGGCCCGATCGCTCGGGTACGTCCGAGCGCTGGCGCCCATCATCAACCAGCCCGGCAGGCTGGAGACCGCGCGCGGAATCGAGAGCCGATTTGTCGGCAGCCCGGTGGCTCGGGTGGTGGGCAGCGGCGTGGGTGAATTCGCCAAGGGTCTGGATATGCGCGCCGCCGGCGACCCTCCCTATGATCTGGTCGATGCCGTCATTCGCGCCATGGAGCGCAGCAAGGATCGCGAGCTGTCCAACTTGCGCCGGGGACTGCCGGTCCTGGCGACGGTGTCGTCGTCGGCACCTTTCGTGGGCCTGTTCGGCACCGTGGGAGGCATCATCACCGCCTTCCAGAAATTGGCCGATCCCGCCAAGGGCGGCGGCGGAATCGGGACGGTGTCGGCCGGTATCGCCGAGGCGCTGGTCACGACCGCGGTGGGGCTGGGGGTCGCGATCATCGCCGTCTGGTTCTACAACTACTTCACGGCGCGCGTGGATGACCTGATCGTGGACATGGACGAGACCTCGTCCGAGCTGGTCGACAGTGTCATCAAGGATCCGCGCGCCGGAGCGCCGACCATGCCGCCGCGCGATGGGCATGCCTGACACCGGCGCCTCGGACCATCGCCCCTCGGACGATCGGAAGATGCGATGATTGTCACCGGCAGGCGTTCAGCCAGACGCTCCCCATACCGGAAACGGGCCCGCGGGGTCATCAAGGCGGACATCAACGTGACGCCGCTGGTCGATGTCGTCCTTGTCCTGCTGATCATTTTCATGGTCGTGACTCCGATGCTGAGCAAGGGCATCAATGTCGACCTGCCCGTCACCGAACATCATGACAAGCGGACCGACGACAACCGCGACGTCGTCGTCGCCGTCACCCGGCAAGGTCAGATCTTCGTCGGCAGCACGGAGATCCCTCTGGATCGCCTGGGCGAAGCCGTCGCCACCGAGCGCAGCCGCCATCCGGACAAGGGCGTCTTCTTGAAGGGCGATGCCCGGCTCGACTACGGCCAGGCCCGGCGCGTGATGGAGGCGCTCCACCGGGCTGGCATCGACCAGATTCAGCTCGGCACCGAGGAATCGAGCAAGAGCTCGTCGACGGGAAGGGGCCAGCCATGAGCTTTGCGACGGGAGGGGGCAAGGGTCCGTCCTCGGAGATCAACGTGACGCCGTTGATCGACATCGTGCTCGTTTTGCTGATCATCTTCATGGTCATGACCCCGGTCATGCTGAAGGACATTGCCGCCGCCGTGCCGCGGAAAGCGACTGAGGAGACCGCCGCGCCACCCGGTAGCCCCCCCGTGGTGGTGAAGCTGGACGCGTCCGAAATCCTGTCTGTCAACGGTCAGCCGGTTGCACCCGAAGCGCTGGCCGCTCGGGTGGCCGAACGCATGGTGCACGATCGAAAGAAGATTGTCTTCTTCGACGTCGACGACCGCGCCAGCTATGGCAGGGCCGTCAAGCTGATGGACATCTGCAAGGGCGCGGGCGCCAAGACTCTGGCCATCGTGACCCGCGACTGACGGCGATCCGCTGGCGCTTTAAAGTTTGAGAATAACTAGGGTTATCGAGGCTGGTCGCTCAGTGGGTCGAGCGCCGCGCGCTTGCACCAATGCGCCGGACTCGCATTGCCTCTGAGGGGAACTCCCCCGGGGGGAGGCGGCAAAAGTGAAAGGCCGCTAAAGGCTACGCGCGACCGCGACAAGTCGAAAACTTACGTTGTGCGTCGCTTACGTGTACGATCGCTTACCACGAATGGGCTTATTCCTCACATATGCGTCGTTGTCTTTGGCAAGGAGCCTCTGATGAAACGGTCGTCCTGGAGTTTGACTGCTGCGTGTGTCCTTCCTGTCGCAGCGGCCATTTTTGGGTGTACCCCCACCAATAGCGTGAAGTCGGGCGCTCCTCGCATGCTCGGTTTTTCGGTGGTCGGTCCCGCCGGGAACACGGTCGACCTGATGGCCGAAGCCGGCGCGACCCCTGTTCCGCCGCTCGCCCACTTCGTGGCGGTGTTCGACCGCCTGTTGGATCCGACGGCTCTCGAGACCATCGACCCAGACGGCGGTGT
>PMNO01000381.1 GCA_003161835.1 Myxococcales bacterium
GCGCCCGGGCCGAACTTGTGACCAACGTTTGACACAACGACCCAGTCCTCCCCTGTAGACAACCTCACGATGTCGCCTTCCCCTTCGTCACCGACTGAACAAGACCCGGAGCTCGCGCCGCCGAGCTCGCGCTATCGGCCGATNNTCGTGCAGACTTACGAGGTCCTGGATCACGCCGAGCGGCCGGCGATTGCCATGGAGTACCTCGACGGCCAACCTCTGTCGCGCGTTCTCAATCGCCTGGTTGGTCCCGGAGCATTGAGCCTGGCGATGCAGATCCGGATTGTCGTCAACCTGCTGGCGGCCCTCGACTACGTCCACCGTCTCTGCGACTATCACGGCGCTCCGCGCGGCGTCGTGCACCGGGATGTCAATCCCCAGAACGTCTTTCTCACCTACGGCGGTCAGGTGAAGCTCGTCGATTTCGGCGTCGCCAGGAGCTGCTCCTACGCGGGCCAACCGAATCGCGGTGGTGCCGTGCACGGCAAGTTGGCCTACATGGCGCCGGAGCAACTTCTGGGCGGAGAGATCGATCGACGCGCGGACCTGTTCTCGGTCGGTGTCGTGTTGTGGGAGATGGTGGGGGGACGGCGGCTATGGCAGGGAATGACCGAAGGAACGATCGTCGGTCACCTGACGGCGCGGGCACCGATTCCGGAACTGCCGGGAGCATCGAAGCTGCCCCAGGCTCTGGCCGACGCACTGGCGCAGGCGCTGTCCTACGATCCCGCCGACCGTCAGGCGACCGCGGCTGAATTTCAGTCACAGCTCGAACCGCTGCTGGCCCAGAACGATGGCTCTCACGGGCGACGCCTGGGCCACGTGGTTTCGCTGGCATTCGCGCAGGAGCGATCGTCCCGCCAGGCGTTGATCGAACGGCACCTGAGCGGGCGTGACATCACGCCTGACGGCCTGGCGCGGAGCGAAGTCGGTTCCACTTCGGAACCATCTCCGACCGAGCCGCATCTGCCCCTCGAGTCCCTGAGACCTGCGCGTCCGACGCCCGGCGGGATGTGGACCATGAGCGATCCCTATCGAGCGACCGTGACCCCATCCGCGGACGCCACCGCGATTCCCGAGCCACCCGCGAGTCCAGGCGATCGCACCCTGGCGGTCGGGTTCATACCGCCGGGCGCGTCTTCGACAATGGCGCGCGGCCGCTGGGCGGCCCTGGGTGTGTGCCTCGCCGTCCTGGTCGTGGCGGGTGGGTTGGTCTTGAAGTGCGTAGCGCGAAAAGCAACGACCCCCTTGACCGCGAACACGAAAACGGAAGCCCTCACCCGCTCCGCCCCCACCACCGCCGTCGTCGCGCCAATCCGTGCCCGCTCCGTGATTCCCTGGCCGATCCTCGTACCCCCGGCGTCATCCCCGGGAGGGCCGCCGAGTGACGGCACGCTCCGGGACGACGAGGGCCTGTCCGGCGCGCCATCGGGATCAGCGGCGAGACGCTCGCGGGGGCTCCCAGGCGACGACGGCTCGTCGGGTTACCGACCCCGCCTGCGCCGTCCCGACGCCCAAGGTGAAAAGCCAGACCCCTCCTTGTCGGGTGCCGAAGACGAGGTCCTCGAGCCCACAATCGATTCCTCGGAAGCTCTCCTCAAAAGCGGTTCCCTAGCGCAACCATCGGCCCGTTGGCCGAGATAGTCACGAGTAGATCGCGCCGCACTCTGGTTTCACGTCTCACCTCGTTCGGGCTGCCGCGCCCTCGCAAATGGCCCAACGACGCGGGCACCTGATTCAGGCATTCGCCAATAGGTCCGCCGCCAGCTCTCGTACCCCGATTGCTTCCACATCCGAGCTCACTGGGTAACGCGTATCACCGGCATACACGACCAAGCGCCGGTCCGGCTTGATGTCCTCACACGCCAGGTAGAACCCCTTCCCCGGTCGTGCCGCCACGCCGCGCTTGATTTCGATCGCCCACCTCCCGCGCGCGGGAACATCGAGTACGAGATCGATCTCGGCGCCCGCGGCCGAGCGGTAGAAGCTGGCCGCTGTTCGCAAGGGTGCGACCGCCAGCAGGTTTTCGATGACGAACCCTTCCCAGCTCGTACCGACCACGGGGTGACCCGCCAGACCGTTGTAATCCACGATCCCCAGCAGCGCATGCACGATGCCGCTGTCGCGCACGTAGACCTTGGGCGACCGTACGAGACGCTTCCCTGTGTTGGCGTGGAACGGTTGAAGGCGGCGCGCGAGGAGCAGATCGACGAGCAGGTCGAGGTAGCGCGTGACGGTGGAAGCGTTCACCGAGAGTCCGGCTGCCAGGCGCGAGGCATTGAGCAGGGTTCCCTGGTTGTGCGCGAGCATCGTCCAAAGGCGCTCGAGCGTTTCCGCCGGAATGCGCGGCCCGAACTGCGGCACGTCGCGCTCGAGGTAGGTGCGGATGAAGTCCTTGCGCAGAGCGATGCTCTCAGCGTCGGAGCGGGCAAGGTAGCTGTCGGGGAAACCGCCGCGTACCCAAAGATCCGTCCGCGCCGCTTCGTCTGCGCCGACCTCGACCACATCGAACGGCCCCATGTCGATATATGCGATCCTGCCTGCCAGGCTTTCACTCGATTGACGGAGCAGATCGATCGCCGCCGAGCCGAGGATGAGAAAGCGGCCATGCTTGCGACCGTGCCGCCTTCCCTCGTCGATGAGACCTCGCAGCGTTTGGAACAATTCAGGGGCGCGATGAATCTCGTCCAGGATCACCAGGCGGTCCTCGAAGCGACGCAAGAACAGCGCCGGATCGGCGAGCTTGGCGCGGTCTTCGAGCGCTTCAAGGTCGAGGTAGAGCGCATCCGTCCCCTCGGCGATGCTCAGGGCATCCCGGACATCTTGATGGCTCTGCGCGGAACCATCCTAGCAAATCATGCGCGTCGTGCGGGATTTGCAAGGATCAAACCTCGAAGCGCGCCTATCTCGGGAACAAGTTCGCCACTACCGCCTTGGGTTGGCGGGGACTTATTGGCCGCTCGTGACCGGTACATCCGCCGGTGCAGCCGCAACCGGAACCTCCGCGAGCAAGAGCCCGGGCCCCTTTCGGGCATGATCGAACGACGCCACGATCTCTCCGCCGGGA
>PMNO01000185.1:0-911 GCA_003161835.1 Myxococcales bacterium
GCAGCGACTCCTCGCAGTCGGGAACACCATTTGTGTCAAGGTCCGGACAAACGTGGACCGGACCCCCGCCGGTTCCCCGATCGCCGCGGGGCACGCCAGCGTCCTGGGCGGCTCCCCCGCTTCCCAACGGAACGAGGCGCGGCACACACAGGCCCGACCTGCCATCGCAGGCGGCTCCAGAGAATCGCACGCAGTCGACGTCGGTTGTGCATTGCGTGGTGCTCGACGAGAGCAACGACGAGCAGCCATGGCCCAGCGCCAGGCCAAGGAGCGCCACGGTCAGAGCGGGCCGCAACACCTCCCCAAGACAAGGACGCGCCCGCGACAACATGGCTATGGAGAGTACCAAACCGAGGCACCACACATTCTCAATGGCGAATCTGAACCGGACCAAGGTCCACGGTGGTCTTTGACCACCCGTCGCACAGAACTGCGATCGGCCGCACCGGGCCGGGGGCCCATGCCGACGAATCGAAGTCCACCGCGAAGGCCCCGGGACGGTTCATGAGGAACGCGACGCCACCCGCCTCCACGACGCCGATCACCGAATCGCCGTCGGGATCATCGATGATGGCCGTGAAGACGACGCGATTGTCCACCGCCGAAGGCAACTGGCTCACGGCGATGGTCGGCGACCGATTGCCGGGGGGCGGCGGCCCTTTGACGGGCGCAGTCGCCCATCTGGCCAGGGTCTCGACCTCCCAGTCGGCGAGCGCCGGGCTGGGCTGCGGCGGCATGCGTGGCCAGCGTGCACCGCCGGCTCGGACGACGTCATTTTGAATCTGGATGGAAACCCCCGGGGCTCCCGCGAGGCTGGCGGTCTGGTCCAACGCCAGGGCCGCATCCCCACAGACATCCGCCGTGACGTCAAAAAAATCGAAGCGCAAGCTGCCGCCGGTATTCTCCGGTCG
>PMNO01000185.1:975-2817 GCA_003161835.1 Myxococcales bacterium
GTTGACGCCCCCGTCGGACGGCGTGGAGCTACCGCTGTCGGCGCTGGGGTTGCAAGACAGACCCGAGGCGCAGGCGCCGTTCAAGATCCACCTTTCGATCAATCGGATGTCCGGCTCGGTCAGCGGCCGGTCGGGCGGCATGCGCGGCGCGTCGCGCGCACGCAACATGTTGACCACCCGCGATCCGGCCGGATCATAGGGCGTCACCAGAGGGCGCAGCAGCCGTTCACAGACCAGCGTGCCCTCGACGGTGGCGCACGGGACGCCGGCCGGGGGTGCGCCGCCGTCCGGCGCCACGACGATCCAGACCCGAAGGTCGGTGAGGCTGGTGTACCCGCGCTCGGGGGTCGAAAAATCGAGGCCAGAAACCGCCGAGGCCGGGCCGTGGCAACTGGGCATCGCGCAGGTGGGCTGGAAAATCGCCGGCGACAAGTATCCCCAAGAAGCGGGACGCGTATCGACGTCGCCGCATCCCGCCGCGCCGATCGCCAGCAAGGCCGTGACAACCACCGCTCGCGTCATCGCGACGGGTGCCATCGCCCGAAGACACCGACGCTGCTCCGCGAAGCCGTGACCCATGACCGGTACTCTCTTATAGTAGACACACGTCCACTGCAAACACAAGAACGCGGAAACCGGACGACGACCCGTTCCCGTGGGGCGCTGTCACCTCTTCCACGCGTCAAAGCCCGTTGCAGGCCTCGCAGTGAGCCAGGACCGCGCATTCCTTGATGTTGTCCGCCAGACCCACGGGGTTGCGCGGATTCGTGCCCACGAGTGCCAGGTAACGCGCGAGCTCCGCCATCGGCGCCCCCTTCGCGGGTCCGCCCGCGCTCTCGGCGGCGTCGGCATACTGCGCGATGCAATCGCCCGTCACGCCCTGCCCGGCCACACAAGCCTGCAACGGCGACGCGCCGCAAAAGCACCGCAGAAACGGGCTGCCTTCGCGTGCGCAATCCGCCACGTTCATGCAATGAAGCAATGCCGCGCAAGAAGCGCGTTCACGCGGCGTGGCGAGTGTGCCGCAACCCCATGACGGCGGCGAATCGGAACGGGCGCTCAGAAAGTCGGGATCGCACTTGCCCTGCTCTCGTGCGAATTCACAGGCCTGGCAACTCGACTGGGCGTCGTCGCCGAGCGTCTTCGAGAGGGCGCCCGTAGCCGCGCCGCTGCCGTTCGCCGCGGTCGTCGCGTCGTCGAGGCGCCGAGGCCCGCTCGCTGCGCGCGCCGGCGTTCCCACGGTGACCCTGCCAAAGTCGAGCCGCGCGTTCTGGCCGGGAACGACATCGAACGTCCGCGTCCCGATGTGCCAGTCCGCGCGACGGCCATCGTCGTTGGTGCTGCTGAAGACGGTCACGACGTGGCCCTTGCCAGGGGGCAAGGCGACGTCGGCCGACAAGGCTGCCTTGGGATCGACGACCGCGATGGATCCGCTGGTCAGCACGTTGCCACTCGATGACTTGACCACGTAGCCCACGAAGCTTGCCGTGGAGCCTGGCTGCAGCGCGAGAGCCAGCGTCACCGCACCCTGATCGGCTCCGCGGTCGCTTCCTGCCGCCAGATTCCGTTTGGACGCAAACCGTAACGCGCCGAAGGACAGTGCGCCGACGGCGCCCGCGGCAATCACTATCGCGGCTACGAGAAACCTCGACCTCGCTCGGGGCTCGGGACGAACCATGGGCACCACTCCTAGGCAAGCTTGAAGATTCGATCAATCAAAACCGACGGAAAGACGTACGAAAGGGACGCACCCCCGCGAGGAAGTGCGTCCCTTTCACTGTCATACCCCGGCCGGTCGAGCGGCCGGGCTCTTCGTTGCTACTTCTTCAGGGTCTCGACCAC
>PMNO01000012.1:0-1174 GCA_003161835.1 Myxococcales bacterium
CGTCTCGACAAGCGCTGAGTGGGCGAGCCCGCGAACCGAGCTGCTTCGGCGACAATACCGTCAGGGCGTCGTGTTCAGTAAGACGCCGGCCGTGATCAACAGATCGGGCTTTCCATCGCCGTTGACATCTCCCATCGCCGACGCACTCTGCCAGGGGGGGGGATCAACGACCATCAATGTACCGTCTCCGCGGTTCAGGAACATGTGGTGATAGGTCACGATGTCCACGTGGCCGTCACCATTCAGGTCGCCGACCAGAATCGTGACGCCGCCCAAAACTGTCCTGGTTCCAGGGTAGCGAACGGCCGCCCCGAAGCTGCCGGAGCCCAGGTTCGGAAACACCCCCAATGACGACTCCTGATCCGAACCTCCGACCACGATCTCGGGTTTACCATCGCCGTCCAGATCGGCGAGCGCCAGCGTGCCCATCAAGCCAAACCCGGCGGTCGTCGGTAAGTCCGCCCCTGGCGAGAAGCTACCGTCGCCATTGTTTGCGACAATGCTCGCCGCTCGGAAGTCCGTGAAGATCGCGGCCAGATCGACCTTGCCGTCGCCCGTCAAATCGCCCGGAGCCAACATCGCCGTGAGGCGTGTACGGCTATTGGGGCTCGGCAACGTGCAGTCGCCGCTGGGCACGAACATTCCGCCCCCCTTGTTGATCAGGATACTGCACAGCGATCGTGTACCCCCGACCGCGATGTCGAGCCTCGCGTCTCCGTCGAAGTCCGCCAGTTGCACGGCGATCCCCACCGCGACCGCGGGAATTTCGGCGGCAGGTGCGAAGGTCAGGTTTCCCAGATTCGACAAGACGCTCACAAATCCCGTTTGACCCGTGCTGTGGGCCACGACGAGGTCAACCTTTCCGTCGCCATCCAGATCGCCGGCTGCGAACGACCACGCATCCGACGCGACCGGAATCAAGACTGGATCGCGGAAGGTCCCATCTCCATTTCCGGGCGCGATCCGCACGGCCCGGCTGCCAATGTCACTCAAAAAGAGCGCATCCAATTTCCCATCGCCGTTCATGTCGGCAACCTGGGTCCGTTCAGCAAAGCCATCGCCCGGGACCATGGCGAACGACGGCATCTTCGGCACGACCGAAACCCCGACACCCCCGGCCGCTCCGGCCGCCCCAATCGCAAGGCCCCCTCCCCCAACGCCCATTTCCAGGCCG
>PMNO01000012.1:1190-4562 GCA_003161835.1 Myxococcales bacterium
GGCCCCAAGAATAGGAAAGAGGCAATCTTGTCATGCCTGCTTAGTGTCCCTCCGCTACCGAAGGTTACGGAAGCTGGCCCCCCTGTCGCTCATCTCGCGGCAAGTGTAGGAAACGGCAGCATCTCCGGTGGGCGGCGCGGCACGGTGCTTGCGTGATACAGGCAGACTCATGAACACACGAAAGGTACACCTCGTCTCCGTCGCCTTCTTCCTTGCGCTGGCGGTCTCATCCGGTCGCGCTCTCGCCGCCGCACCCGAGCTCCAGCCGGTGAACCGCGAGGCTACTGCCGTGCGCAAGGTCGGGTTCACGCTGCTCGGCGGGCTGGCGGTGCCGCTCTGCCGGGGCCAGCAAGGCTGCGATGGGCATCTGAGCAGCGGGCCCGCGCTGGGGGGCCTTGTCCTCTACGCGCCGAACGATCGGTGGGCGGTCGGTGTGGCGGCGCAGATGTCGCGCGTGCACTGGCGCGAGCCCTACCTCGGCATGGTCGACGGCAAAACGTACCAGATCGACTCGGATCTCACCGCCGGCTTCGCGGCGCTGGCGGCGCGCTACACGCTCCTGCCGGAGCGCGGCGTGACGCCGATCGTTCAAGCCGCGCTGGGGGCCGGCTTCCAGACGCAGACCGGCACGAACTTCCAGTGCAACAACGGTTTCATTCCGACGGGCCAACTCGCTGTCGGCGGGCGAGCGCGGGTATCGGCCAACTTCTCGTTCCTCGGCCTCCTCAGCGCCAGCTGGGGACTCAAGCCGTCGGAATGCAGTGTCAGCGACGGCCCCGGTGCGACGCCGTTCGCCGGGTGGGGCCTCGGCCTTCACGTGGGCGCGACATTTGATGTCGGACTCTGATCCTGATGTCGTAGTCTGAGCCAATCAGCGCGGCGGCCCGTCTCGACGAACTCCTTGGCCGTGCCGATCGCTAGTTTCGCGTCGTCCTGCAGGGCCGCGTTCATCCGCGTGATCTGCTGGTTGATGTATTCCGCTTGCAGAGGCTCGACGGCGGCTCTCACGGCCGACACGGCATGGTCGGCTCCTAGCATGAGCCGTCGACCCGGGTAGGCGGGTCGTCCCATATTAGAGTCGTTGGATACAGCCGAGGACGCGTCGATCAATTTGGATCCTGGTCGAAAGCGGAGGCGACAATCTGGCCGCCACGATCAGCCCCGAGCTGACGGACATCACGTTGTACGTCATCGACGTCGCGGGTGGTGACACGACTCCGCGCAAGGGAGGACCCGGCATCAAGAAATCCGACCTCCTGGTCGAAAGGGTTGATGAAGAAGGGACTGGGCGACCTCGGACTCACTGAAGCTCTGCGATCATCCAAGTCAGCTCCATGGTCTGGAACTGGGCGGCAGATTCGGTGAACCGGAGGACGAGTCGGAACCCCTCGGCTTGCAGAGCGCCAACTCTCCGCTTTGTGGCGGCGACCAGAAGCCGATTCACACCGTGCTCCTTCGCCCAGGCGAAGCGTGCCTCATCGAGGGCGCGTGCGTATCCTTTTCCGCGGTGCTCCGGGTGGACCACCATCCGCGACAGCATGGCGAAAGGTCCATCCTTGAGCATCGGCGCCAGGAGATCGCCATCGGGGACCTCGCCAAGCGTGCGATGGAAGGTGAGTCGCGCGCACGCGACGAGCTCCCCTTGGACGAACACACCGAAATGGACTCCCTGATTGTCGAGGTCGTCCGTCATTCGATCCGGACCGACCGCTTTTCCGACCTCGTGACGCCAGACCCGGGATCGCAGCTCCTGCGCCAGGGGAACCTCGGACGCCGACAGGGGTCGGACGATGAACGGGTTGGGCATCATTTGCCGTCGACAAGGGGGTGGATTGAAGGGGCTGTCGGACCGGGGTGACACGAGGGCAGCGCCGCCACGGCCAGCACCAGTCCCACGATTGAGGCCAATGCCGCGAGGAAAAGCACCAGTTGCATAGCCGGCGTTTGGTTGAACTTCATGAATCGTTGCGGAAGCCCCGGCTTCTCCACCTCCAGCCCTTGAACCCACGTTCCGCGGGAGAGCCTACGGGCGACGTGAGTCAACTGCATCGTGTTCCCGGCCGCGGACTGCGTGAGGACGAGCCTCTCGTTTTGCATGGGGTCGGGTTGTGTGGAGACCAGGCGCTCGAAGATCGCGCGGCGCCGATTTCCAGCATCCGTGATATGCGCCGTCGCGCGGAAGGCGCTCACGAAGATGACCGCCGCGTCGTGAGCAAAGTACGCGTACTCATGAAAGTCGATCCTTCGGGCGCGCAACTCATTTCGAAACGCGCGCATCTTGGTGGACGTGTCCTCGACGAGACGGGCGTCGTCCAGCACCACGAACAGATTCCTCCACTTCTTGTAGTCCGGTTGCTGCGCCAACAGTTCCAGCGAAGGCGATACCATCAACACGGGAGTGAACTTTTCGCGCCGGCGTATCTGCGCGAGGATAGACGCCGTGTCAACGGTGCGACCCAAGAGCACATAGCTGGATGGTTTGGTTGTCTTCAACCCATCAAGCGTCGCAGACGCCTTGTCGAACAAAGCGTCTGGCCGTTGTCGAGGGAATGAGCACCAAATGTGAGGATGCCCCATTTCCTCGAGTCGACGCCTCAAGAGGTGAGCTTGTTGCTCGCCGAACGGCTTCCATGTCCGGTCCTCGTTCGTTTCGGTGATGATCATCGGGAACCCGAAGTGCTTTTCGGGAATCAAGTCGAACAGAGACTTGACCCTCGCCTCGTCGTCGCTGTTGGCACAGAAGAACAGGGCGTTCGGGCTCAAGTGCTCACGTCGGAGCAGGTGGGACGTCGCGCACGGGCTGATGAAGAGCATGTCGGGTAGCTCGCGCAGCAGTCCCAGGGCCGTGTGGGAGTCCATCGGGCCAAAGCACGCCAGCACCTCCCCCATCTGTCGGACCTCCTTTGCAATGGCGGCGGGAGACTTTGCCGGATCTTCGTCTAGGTCCCGGATCTCGAAGTCCAGCGACGATTTATCCAGCACCTGCCGAATCGCTTCGCCAACACTGACCCCGTAGGTATTCGAACCGCCGGTCCTAGGGCTGATAATGACGACTCGTGCACTCATGAGCAAGGTTCGGCCGATTGCCGTCGAGCCAACCAAAGAAATGAAACCAAACCATAAGGGCTTCGTGGTCTTCCTGTCTAGGGGGGGNNCGGGGCGGGGTGGGAATGTGGACGGGGGCATCCGGTGGCTGGCGAGCGGCGGGAAGTCTGTGGACTGGCCGATGCCGCGCAGGAATCTGTCGATGGATGGCTGATCTTGGACGAGGCCGACGAGGCGCAAGCGGCCCCCGCAGCGTTGCATGCGGCGAGATCATCGTCGAAGGTGCGCCAGAGAACCTCAAGGACGGGGCGATAGCGGCAGCGGTGC
>PMNO01000659.1:0-241 GCA_003161835.1 Myxococcales bacterium
ATAGTTCCGATCGTCGCCTTCGTCAGCCCTGTCGAAGTAGGCCCCGGCACGCGCCATGGCGTAGGGGCTGGCGTGACCGTCGCCGAAAAACCAGCGCGCGCCCAGGTCGACCATCGTCCAGCGTCCGCCGCTGCCGTAGGGAGCCATTCCGCCTGTCAGCTCCACGGCAAGGCGCGGTGAAACGTTGACACCCAAGCGCAGCGCCGGAAGGGGCACCGTAACGTCATGTGCGGCCACCCAC
>PMNO01000659.1:305-4476 GCA_003161835.1 Myxococcales bacterium
CCGAGCTGGACGGCATGGTCACCAAGGACAAGCGCGCCCTGCGCCTCAATGTCGCCGTGCTCGTCGTCCAACCGCGCCGTGCTGGCGCCGAAGATCCGCAAGAGCCTCAGATCGGCTTTTCGAAACGCGGCTCCGCCCGCGTGGCGGCGTCGCGCAACGTCGCGGCGACGGCCTGCAACGCGGTACGGGTGGCGGTGCCCCGGCGCCAGACCAACCCGATCGTGCGGTGGGGGCCCGGGGGGGCGAATCGACGCAGCTTCAGCTGCGAGCGCCTGGCCTCGACAGGTAGCGCCAGCCGGGGCAACAGCGTGACGCCGGCGCCACTGGCCACCATTTGTACGAGCGTGGGCAGGCTGGTGGCGCGAAAATCCAGTTCGTTGGTGCGGGCACGCGCGCAGAACGACAGCGCCTGGTCGCGCAGACAGTGGCCGTCTTCCAGCAGCAACAGATCCACCCCGTTCAGATCCTTCAGGTGCACGGGGCCGCGCCCGAGCGCCAGCGGATGGTCGCGCGGCGTCGCCAGCACGAAGGGATCCGTCGCGATGATCTCCTGCTCCAGATCGCCCAGTCGGGCCTCCAGCGCCAGCAGCGCGGCGTCCAGGGTGCCGGCCAGCAAGCGGTCGACCAGGGCGTCGGTCTTGTCCTCGATCCACTGCACGTGCAACAGGGGCAGCCGCCGGCGCAAGGTCGGAACGACCTCGGGCAGAAGGTAGGGCGATACGGTTGGGATCACGCCGATGCGCAAAGTCCCGCTCAAGGGATCGCCCAGGCGCTTGGCGGCATCCGTGAGGTCGTCCGCCTGGACCAGGATGTGTCGCGCCCGCTCCAAGATGTCCTGGCCGGCGGCGGTGGGTTGCACCATGCGGCGGTCGCGTTCCAGCAGGCGGACCCCGAGCGCGTTTTCGAGCACCGCGATTTGCGCGCTGAGCGCGGGCTGCGACACGTGGCACAGCTCCGCCGCGCGCCGAAAACTGCGGGTCTCGGCGACCGCGACCAGGTACTGGAGCTGGCGCAGGCTCAGAGGGTGGTGATCGGTGCGCACAATCGCGTGCTCTGACGGCGATGGGCGGCCCATAGTTACAAGCTATCACGGAGACAAGATTTATGTCTTGGAAGTTGTCACCGCAGGACCGCATTGTCACCTCACATCACACGTGAAGGCGCGCATCGCGCAGCACGCATCAAGCCATCCGAGGAGGATTTTCATGCTGACCATCGGTGACAAGTTTCCCGCGTTTCGTATGACCGCCGTCGTTTCTTTGGACAAGGGCAAGGAGTTCCAGGAGATCGCGGATACCGACACTCCCGGCAAGTGGAAGGTTGTGTTCTTCTGGCCCAAGGATTTCACGTTCGTCTGCCCCACCGAGATCGCGGAGTTCGGCAAGAAGAACTCCGATTTCGTCGATCGCGACGCGCAGGTGTTGGGCGCCAGCATCGATTCGGAGTACGTGCACCTGGCGTGGCGCAAGGACCACCCGGATCTGCGCAACCTGCCGTTCCCGATGCTGGCCGACGTGAAGCGCGAGCTTTCGACCGCGCTCGGCATCATTCACCCGGGGGCCGGCGTGACGACCCGCGCGACCTTCATCGTCGATCCCGCCGGGTTCATTCGCTTCGTCTCGGTCAATGATCTCGACGTCGGCCGCAATGTCGACGAGGTGGTGCGCGTCCTGGATGCGCTGCAGACCGACGAGCTGTGCCCCTGCAACTGGAAAAAGGGCGAAGCGACCCTGGGAGCCTGACCATGGACAAGACCCAACCCACCGCCCTCGATGAGCTGCGCGCCGCGATGCCCGATGCGGCGCGCGACATCAAGTTGAATCTGCAGGCGGTCCTGGGCGAGACCACGCTCTCGGTCGCGCAAAAATGGGGGGTCGCGGTGGCCGCGGCTGCCGCCGCTCGCAACGAGCGTTTGTGCACCGCAATCATCGCGGCCGCCCGCGCCGAGGTGCCGGCGGCCGTGATCGACGACGCGCTGGCGGCCGCGGCCCTGATGGCGATGAACAACGTCTACTATCGATTTCGCCATCTGGTCGGCAAGGCAGACTACGCCGAAAAGCCGGCCCGCCTGCGCATGAATAGGCTGGTGAAGCCGGCGGGCAACAAGATCGACTTCGAGCTGTTTTCACTGGCGGTGAGCGCCATCAACGGCTGCGGGACCTGCATGGCATCGCACGAGCACGTCGTCACCGCGGCAGGGCTCGGCGTGGATCAGGTTCACGACGCGGTCCGGATCGCGGCCACCGTCAATGGCGCAGCGCTGGTGGCGGGGTGGCCCGGTGGGTGGTTTGCACCGGACGCTTCGGCAACGGCAGCCACGGCGGGAACCACGTGAACGACGCGGTCACCATTTCTGGCGGACGCGCTGGATGTCCCGACGGTCGCGCTTCGTCGGCCGACCTCCGCCCTCGAATGACAGCGTGGGGGCGTTCTTGAGTTGGAACGCCAGCAGCTCCCTGGCCTTCTTGCTGGCGTCCGTCTCCTCGTAGAGCGCGGCCGCGGCGGCCGCTGGACCGCGCACGTCCGACAGCGCCAGCACCACCACGTGATGGTCGTAGGGCGGTCGCCGCACGGTGACGGTTTCGCCTGGCTGGATCAGACGGGAGCGTTTGGCCCGCTCGCCATTGATATCGATCTTGCCCCCGTCGACGGCCTGGGCAGCGGCCGAGCGCGTCTTGAAGAATCGCGCCGCCCAGAGCCATTTGTCCAGCCGCACGCGCATGGTCGCGACGGGTTGGGGCGGAGGCGTCGACATGACTTGATTGTACGAAACCGGCGCGCCGCAGCTCGCGATCTCGCGCCCACGAACACGAAACGGTTGACACCCCCCGCGAGAGACGCGATATTCAAGCTTCAATGTTGAAGCTCAGCACTCACTCCGTACGCCGTTGGCACGGCGTCCTAGTCGCGTATCGCGGCAGGGGAGTGGGTACGCACGACCGCTGAGCATCGGTTGAAACGTCACCCTCTCCCGCCGCGTCGGGAAAGGGTGGTGCGGTACCACTCGCTCCCGGCAGGCACCACCACCGGAAGATTGGAGCGAAAATGGCCACCGCCGAGACGTCCGAAGATCCCGACCAACCCGCTGCGCTCGCGCGCGATGCTCCCCCGCCCGGGCCCGGCTCCGTGCGCGGGATGCTCTCACCACTGAACCGCGTTCCGCAGAGCGACCGGCTGTTCACGCGTCCCTTCGCGGGACTGCTGGGCATGCAAGCGGCCTACGGTTTTTCGTTCTCGATGTTCTTCCTGCTCCCGAAGTACCTCGCCACCATCGGCGAGACGCCGTCCCAGATTGGGCTGGTGATGGGCGGCTTTGGGGTGGCGTGTATCCTGACGATTCCCTTCTTGTCGGGGATCATCACGCTCCTGGGTCGACGTGGCGCCTTGATGGCCGCGACGTTGCTGCTGGCCGCGGCGGCGGTGGTGTTCGCGTTCGTGTCGCGGCCCGGTCTGATGGCCAACATCATGCGGGCGGCCGAAGGGGTCACCTGGACCATCATGTTCAGCACCGCCATCGCGCTGACGGCGGAGATCTCGCCGCCGCATCGGCTGGCCCAGGCGATCGGGTTGGCGGGCGGCGCGAGCCTGATCATGAACGCCGTCGCGCCGGCGATCGGCGAGCCGATGGCGGATCGTTTTGGCTATCGCCCTGTCTTCCTGTTGGCGGCCGTCGCCGCGCTGATCGCCGCCGTTCTGGCGCGTCGGCTGCGCGTCAGCGACGCGCCCCCCGGCCACGCCCAGGCGGCGGTGGGTCCACGTGCGCCGTCGGGCGGAGCGCCGCGCTGGCTACCGGTTTACGTGGTCTTCGCGATGGCCGGCCTGGCGTTCAGCGTGATGTTCACGTTCCTGGCGCCGTTCGCGCTGGCGCATGGGGTGCACGCCATTCGGGCGTTCTTCATCGCCTACACCTGCGCCGCGCTGGCCGTCCGCTTGCTGGGCGGACGCATGAGTGATCGCCTCGGGCACGGCTCCGTNNGTGCTCGGCATCGCGAACGGAGCCATGAGCGTGGGCATCTCGGCGGTGTTCCCCGCGGGGATGTTGGTCAAGCCGCTCGGCTACACGACGATGTTCGCCCTGGCCGGCGGCTTGACCGCGGCGGCGGCGGCGCTGATCTGGAATCGCCCGCGGTCGGGCTGAACCTCAGGGCGGCATGCCCATCTCGGCGCGCAG
>PMNO01000221.1 GCA_003161835.1 Myxococcales bacterium
CGGTACCCCATCACAGCTCTATGTGCTGGACGAGTGGACTGCCCCACCTCGCCAGATCTACACGCAAGTTTTACAGCTGTGGGGGCTCGTGGGGTTTCCGGATCGAGCTTACTGGCTGGAAGCGAAGGATGCGCCAAACACAATCGCAAGCATTTCGGTTGACGGTGGAACGGTCACGCGCGTGTCCGAACCATTTCAGCGTCCTAAAACGATGCAATTACTGTTCGCGCCGGGAATCGGCAAGTTGATCTATGGTACGAGTGATGGCCTTCAGACCTACGATCTTGCGACCGAAAAACTCGGCCGCTTCGTCAACGTCGGTTACGTTCTGGATCTCGCCGCCGACTCGGAGTTTGTCTATGCGACCGTGGAAAGCTGGCGTAGCCATCTCGTTGACGGAATCGTGAAGACCGAAAGTGCTTCCTGGATCGTGCGGGTGCCTCTCAGTGACTTGAATTGAGAATCTGGGTACGCGTTTTTCAAGGCTATATGTCGCCAGCTAGCGATCAAACCGCGGATGATTCGCCAGTTGGTCGCGGTAGTAGGCGAGCGCCCGGCGCGTGCTGGGCTGTTGAGGGTCCAAGCTCTGTGCAATCGCCAACTGCTCCACCGCGGCCTGNNCCCCAGCGCACCATAAGCTTCACCCAAGTTGTGCCGGCTTGCCCAATCGTTGGGTCGACCTGCGACTGACTTCTCATAGTAACCAAGGGCGACCGTGGGCTCGCCGTCCTTGAAGTATTGGTTGCCGAGCATGTAGTAGAACGAGGCTTGTTGCAACTCGGGCGCGCGTGACCAAGAGTGGAGTGAGAACAAGCCGACCCCTGCGGCCGCGATCAGCCTCAGGGGTCGGACCCCACGAACCGTTCGCCGAAGTCCTTCGCCTGCCAGCAAACACAACATGGGAACGGATGGCACACGATAGCGGCTGGCGAAATAGAACAGAAGGGGAGATATCAAGTTCGCCGCCATGACGCACATGAGTAGCGAAGGCTTTCCGACCAGCCACTTGTGGCGGAATCCGAGCGCGGAGGCGGCAAGTATCACTCCGAACGGCAGGGGCATAAGCCATAGACTTTTGCGTATCGTTCTTTCGGCGGCCAACACGTACTCCATTGACAGCTCGTCGCTGCTAAACCAGTTCCGAAGTTTCCGTGCCCAAAGTGCCGCGGCATCGCCAAGATTGGAAGTCAGGTAGTCCACTCCACGGCCGTACCAGTAGGCGTCGACCTGCGGCGGGGACAGGTCCTTGCCAGTGGCCGCACTGGCGATTTGATGGGCCTCTGCCGCCTGCACCACGGGATCGCCGGAGAAGCCCTCAACCGCGGAATAGGAGCCCTCGGCCCGCGGGTTATTGCCTTGAAAGAAGGTGATTCCACCCTGCCCCGAGATCAGGGTCCAATGTCCAGTAACGATTCGGTTTCGCAGCGTGACCGGCGCAATGGCAAGCGCGGCGCCGAGCATCAACGTTGCTGTATACAGCTTGCGCCTTCGCAGGAGCCGCCAGCGCAAGCGCCAAGTACCCCGGGATAGCGCGTGTGCCGCTAGCAACGGAAGCACTAGCAACGTGTTTGGACGCACCAAGCTCGCGAGCCCGAGTGCCAGTCCAGCCAGCAATTCGGAAAGGCCACGCCCAACGCCGCGGCCGGGCAACAAGAAAAACACAGCTGCCAGCAACAAAGTGGTGGCCAACGTCGATTCCACGACCTTGAGTTCGAGGAGTCCAGAAGCTCCGTAAAGAACCCATAGGGTGGCCCCCAGCACCGCGCTTGTTTTTCCGAACACAGCCCTACCAATACGATAGAGGAGCCAGAGACCCATGCCGGCCAGGCAGACCTGGANNCGAGCGCCTGGACCAAACCCACGTAGTAGGCGTAGAGCGGCCCGAACACGAATTCCTCGCTGCCTCCTGCCAACCCGCCCGCTGCGATCTTGCGCCCAGCTTCGTAGTAGCGCTCCGAGTCGAGCACCAGCATGTGTTGGAGCGAGGGATCCGACGACGCGAGGTCCGCCAGACCTGCGGCGCGCGTGACGATGAACAGGGCGAGAGGGAGCCGAAAGTCGGCCATCAGACGCCAGGGCGTCGAAGCCAAGATCTTGCGCAAAACAAGCGGGCTTGCCGCGGCGCCCGCCCTGGCCGCGAAGTTCTTGGACGTACGCTGTCCGGCGCTGGGACGGGCGTCAGTTTTACGTCGCTTGGCTCTCATGGCTGCTCCGCGGAAGCGAGTGTACAGCAGACCCAACGCGCCCGAGGACCTGCCGCCAGGAAGACGTGCGTGCCGTAAGCCCTGACTCCATCTGCGAATAGCGGTAGAAGCTGCACCCGGTGGTCTCGAAGCTCTCCATCATCGTCCCTGCGTATAACGAGGCACGAACCATCGCGGGAATGCTCGCCGAAGTCCGCGCGGTCGATCTCGGGCGATTCGGCCTCGATCGCGAGATCATCGTGGTCAGCGACGGTTCGACGGACGCGACCGCTGACATCGCGCGACAGCAACCCGGAGTTCAGGTCGTGGCGTACACGCCCAACCGCGGCAAAGGCGCCGCAGTTCGGGAAGGCATCCGCCACGCGAGCGGCGACATCATCATTATCCAGGACGCGGACCTGGAGTACGACCCGCAGGACTACCTGACCGTGTTGCCGCCGATTCTCGAAGGCCGCGCACGGGTCGTGTACGGATCGCGCATCCGGGGATTCGAGAAGCAATTCGGACCGAGTTTTTTCCGTCGTCACGACGGTGCCCACCGCACCGCTTACTTGGGGGGGCGAATCGTCACCGAATTTACGAATTTGCTATATGGAAGCCGACTGACGGACGAGCCAACCTGCTACAAATGCTTTCGCGCGGAGGTCATCAAGGACATCACCATTGCCAGCGATCGCTTCGACTGGGAAGCGGAGGTGACGGCAAAAGTCCTGCTTTCCGGGATCGAGATCGTCGAGGTGCCGATCTCGTACCGGCCCCGCTCGTTCGAGGAAGGCAAGAAGATCAGCCTCCGTGACGGGATTGCAGCTTTGTGGACCCTTCTGGGCTATCGTTTCTGGCGAAAACCCTAGAACGCCTAGTGATCGTCCTCGGGGTGCTGAGCCGTCTGCCAGAGTTCGTCGAACCTGACCTGCCTGGCCGCGATCGTGTCACCGCCCAAGCGCGAGGACCCGCAGGGATTCACGGGCGCGGGCCTGTACACGTCGGTCAGCGTGGCGGTGGCTTACGACGAGCGCGAACAAGCGCTGGTCGATCACAGTTTGGCCGCCATGGGCGAGCTGGTCGAGCCGGCCTTCACCAACGAGCATGGCAACGGCGTGGCCATCAGCCGCAACGTCTTGGATCCCGTTTACGGCGACGCGTATTACTTCAACGCGCAGACGGGCGAGGCCAGCGTGACAAACCCCGCGCCGGGGATGACCAGCGAGCAAGGCACCTATCTCTTCAGCTTCGGCCGCGCGGAGATGCCGACCGACTGCCGCGAATTCTAGGCCCACGCCCTTTTCAAGGTGGCTGGACGAGAGGGTCGACGCGTTCCGCCGCGCTTGCAACGCGAACCGAGCTATGGCCTCATTGCACCATGGGCTGGTGTGCTGGTCGCTTCTGGAGACGACTTGTTGTGCTCGGGTTGGTCCTGGGACTGGGGGCGATTTGCCGCAAGGCTGACGCCGGAGCGTGCACGTCGACCGCTTGCAAATGCGACAGCGACTGTCCGGGTCTGTTGTGCAGCAGCGATCCGGCCTACTCGCCGGGACACTGCTGCGGCCTGCCCGTGACGCAAGGGATGAAATGCGCGGGCTCCGGGGGAGCGGGCGGAACAGGTGGCACAGGAACCGGGAGCGGCAGCGGGGGAGCCTCGGGGGACGCGGCCACGGCGGCCGACGGTGCGCCGGGTGGCGGCGGCAACTCAGGAGGCTGTACCGTCGGCGGTCGCGGCGGCGCACGAGAGATTTCATTCGGCGCCCTGTTCGGCGCCGCGGCCATCGGTCTCGCCGCGCTCAGATTTTCTCGCCGCGGTAGCTCCCCGGGCCGCCGTAGTCGCCGTTCGTGTCCGAAAAGCCGGTAACGCAGAACGCGCCGGTCGCCGAATCGAACCGGAAGCCGACCTGGGCACGGTAGTCCGCGTCGCCGTTCAGCGGCACCAGCTCGATGTCGAGTTGGTTCCCCACGAGATCGGCGTCGCCCATAAGGGGGCGATCGTCCTCGGCGTTTGCGTAGGTGGTTTCGATCACGTGCACACGCTGGTCGGTCTGGGTCAGCCTGATGGTGCCTATGAGCGCGTATCGCTGCGATGAGTAGCGGTAGGTTCCGGCGACATTCAGCAACGCACTCGGATCCGCGCGCACTGGAGTACACGCCGTGGTCGGTGGTTGCGCACACCTCGCGCTCGACGCGCAGCCGTTCGACAGGATGAGCAGCAGCCCAACAAGCGTGACGCAAGGATCGAGAACCACGCTCCGGATCGTCAGCTTCGACCTTCCGGCTCTGGCCTAGCAGTTGCCGCGGTTGCCACGGTGGGCGCGACGCTACAAGGCCGTCCGCGACGTCGCAAGAGCGGCCAGTCCACCCTCCGTGCTGGCTTCCTGGTTCGTCCGCGCAGATCGCGTGAGATTAAGCACCCTGCGATAGTCATGATGAAGACCGGCGAGCACCGGGATCGCGACGATTCGGCCATCGTGATTGTCATTCGCCGGCCCGTCAGGGATGCATTGGCCGATTCCCTGATGCGGCCGGGCTCGGTTGAAATAGATCGTGTACTCGGCGGCGATCTTGCGCAGATGGTATTCGCCGGACAGGAGCACATGATCGAGGGCCCTGCGCCGCAGGCTGCCGACAAATCTTTCGCCAACGGGATTCATGTTCGGGGCCCGCACGGCCGTCTTGATCACCCGCTTGCCGACACCCTCGGCGACGCGGTCGAATTTGGCGCCGAACTTCTCGTCGCGGTCTCGAATAAGGAACCGCGGCGCCAAGCTCTCCATTGTGGCGTTGCGCAGCTGTTGCGCCGTCCACTCTTGGGTTGGGTTCCGCGTGGCCGGACTGGCACCGCTCTTCGGGGGACTCTCGACGCCTTCGGTCTCATTCTCGGCGGAACTCCTCGAACTCGGGGAACTTCGCCAGGTATGCGACATCGACCCGTCCTGGCTTGGCCGCGATGACCGAGCGACCGCGGTCCGTAAGTTGGTAAACGCCCTTCCTGACTGAGGAACCAGCCCTGCTCTGGCGAGGTAGGTCTTCGCCCATCCCAGGCGGTTGTCGAAAATGGGCTGCTTCCCGCTCGGCAGCAGTGCCTACCGTTCCGCCGCCCCAAGGGCAAACTGAGTTGCAATGGTCTCGCGCAAATCCCGGACCAGGTGTTCGCGGCCATCGACGAGTGCTTGCAGCAACGGCAGCATCAGGGACTGGTAGGATGGCGGGGTCGAACTTGCCGAGTCGCGTGTCTCCCGGCGCTACGAGGTTGTGCTTGATGAAGTCCTCGACGTTGTCGGCCCCCACGTCCCGCACGTACCATCCACACGTTCGCCACGATGCGGTATCGGAACACGGCGACGCAAACCCTTCAAGTGCAGACGGAGGGGTGAGACCGCGCCGGCTCAGACAAGGTACCGCCGGTGGCTTGTCCCCCATTGCCCGGCATGGAGCAGCTTTCAGACGACGCTCCGCCCGACGTTTTGACCGGGGTGTGTTCGGAGTTGCCGCTAAGGTTAGCCCGGCATTCGACCCTTCGCTGGTGCGGCCTGTGCCAGCGACCGACCCACCAGTGGTACTCGATCGACACAACGCGTGAGCTTCGCCGGCCGAACGCCCGACCCCTCTCCGTCGNNCAGCGGCGTCGCGCCGGAGGATAGCCCGACCCACGTCGTCCGCACACCGGCGCCGCGCTGACACGCAACGCGACCCACGTCCGTCCCCACACCGGCGTCGCGCCGACACGCAACGCGACCCAGGTCCGTCC
>PMNO01000697.1 GCA_003161835.1 Myxococcales bacterium
GTGACGATCCGACCGTCGAAGTCCGGCGTGGATCTGGTCGTGGATCTGAAGGACCTCGCGGCCGGCGAGCACGGTTTTCATTTGCACGAACGCGCGAGCTGCGATCCGGCCGACAAGGATGGCAAGAAGACCTCCGGCCAGGCGGCGGGCGCGCACTGGGATCCCGAAGCCACCAAAGCGCACAAGGGCCCGGCTGGCGGGGGACACAAGGGGGATCTGCCCAAGCTCACGGTTCCGCAAGGTGGCAAGCTGAAAACCAAATTGCCAGTCGCCGGCCTGACCGTGGCGGACTTTGCCGGCAAGGCACTGATGATTCACGCCGGTGGCGATAACTACAGCGACACCCCGAAGCCGCTCGGCGGCGGGGGCGATCGCGTCGTTTGTGGCGTGGTCCCGGCTGAAGCCGCCGCTGCGGCCGAGCCATCCGCGGGGAAGAAGCCTGAGACTAAGCCCGAGAAAAATGCCGAGAAGAAGGCCGACGCCAAGGCCGCGGCGAAGCCGGCTCCCTAGATCGTCCCGAAGCGCAGATCGTCCCCGAACCGCACCGACGCGTAGGGCGCAACTACCCGAAGGTTACCGGGGCTTGTGCGTCTTCGGCTTTTCGGCGGTGGGGCGAGCCTGCGATAGCGGTGCGCGGGCGGGCATGGCGGGCGCCGCTGGTTTTGGCGGCAGCGCCGCCGGCTTCGCATTCGGCAGGAGAGCCTTCGNNGGGCGTTCCCACGGGATCTCCTTGAGGGGCTGTCCCACCGTCACTTCGTTGATGTAACGCGCGAACATCGGCACCGTGATCATGAACGCGGCGTCCTTGGCGCCGAGTGGCCGCTGCCGCAGATCGTCTCCCACCCAGGCGGTGGTCATCCAGCGCGACGTGTAGCCGATGAACCAGACGTCCATGGTCGCGCTCGACGTACCGGTTTTGCCGGCCGCCATGATGGAGGCGTTGCGAATCGCGGGCGCGTGTCCCTTGGTCACCACGTGACGGAGCAAGGTCGACGTCAACCAGGCCGTTCGCGCCGAGATCGCCTGGATTGGTTTCTTGCCCGCCGTCATGACCAGTTGATCCAGGCGGTCGGCGGGCCGCCCCATGGGATCCCCGATCCAGGTGTTGTCTTCCAATATGCGGCCGGTGCGGTCGCGCACGCGCCGGATGCTGACCGGTTCGGACAGGACTCCGTTCCGCGCGAAGCCGGAGAAGGCCCGGGTCATCTCGTCGAGCCGCGAGCAGGACGCGCCGAGCGCCAACGCCTGATCGGGAATGATCGGCGTGGTTATGCCCAGACGCCGCGCCCACGCCTCCACCTCGCGCCCACCGACCAGCTTCAATAGCTGCACCGAGGGGACGTTCTTTGACCAAATCAGCGCATATTCCAGCGACACCTGATACTCGACGGTGTTGTTCAGGTTGGTCGGCGTCCAAACCTCACCGGTGATCGGGTCCACCTCGGCGCGGGGCAGGTCATTCAAGAGCGACCCGAATCCATAGCCCTTGTCCAGGGCGAGCGAGTAGTAGATGGGCTTGTACGACGAGCCCGGCTGCCGACACGCCTGCGTCACGCGATTGAATTCCGACCGATCGTAGTCGTCGCCGCCGATCATCGCCAGCACGTACCCGGACGCGTGGTCGTAGCTGAAGATCGCGCCCTGAACGCGCGGGGTTTGTTCCAGGGCCAGCTCGACCACGGCCGGGGGCGGCACTCCCAGCTTGGCTTCATCGTAGCCGGGTAGCCACTGCACCTCGCTCTTTGCGTCGTACGTGAAATCCGAGAATCTACGCAGCCTGGACCGATGCCCGTTGCGCACCCAGATCACGTCGCCGACGTGCAGGACACCCACCGTGGACTTCAGGACGCGTCCATTGGTCGAGTCCTTCAGGCTGTACGGCACCGCCCACGACATGCCGGCCGCCGGCAGCGTGTAGGTCCCTTTTCCGACGCGCACCCGCGCCGCCCCATCCGCCTCGTCCTCGACCAATCCCAGATACAAGCGGCCCTCGGCGGGCGGTTCGGCGCCGTAGCGCACCTCGGAGCGACGCCGGAACTCGCCGGCGGCGGCGCCCGACAGGCGCGCGACCGGGCCGCGCCAGCCTTGTCGCTTGTCGAGTTTGCGCAAACCAAAATCGACGTTCTCTTGCGCGGAGGCGTCGATCCAGGGAACCACGGTGGTATCGATCTGGAGGCCGCCCTCCCACAGCTTCTTGTCGCCGTAGCGGCGCGCGATATCGCGCCGCACATGTTCGGTGAAATAGGGCGCGTTCAGGCGAAAGAAATCGGTGCGCGCGCGAATCACGAGAGGGCGGGATTTCCACGTGGTAGCTTCCGCCTCGGTCGCGAAGCCCGACGCGACCATGGCGTTCAAGACCTGATCCCGCCGCGCACGGCCGGCTTCCAGATTCGTGAGCGGCGAGAAGCGGGACGGGGCCCGCACCAGCCCCGCCAGCGTCGCCATCTCGCCCAGATCCAGATCCTCGACGGACTTATCGAAATACCGCCGCGCACCCCCGCCCACGCCGTAGGCCCCCGAGCCAAGAAAGATCTGATTCAGATAGAGCGTGATGATGTCGTTCTTGCTCAGGTGCGCCTCGAGCCGCCGCGCCAGGATGGCCTCGCGAATCTTGCGCTGGATGGTGCGCTCGGAGGACAGGAACGACTTGGCCACCTGTTGCGTGATGGTCGAGCCCCCTTGCACCACGCGACCGGCGCGCAGGTTGGCCAGCGCCGC
>PMNO01000698.1:0-2727 GCA_003161835.1 Myxococcales bacterium
GCGAAGCCGCACCTCCCGGTGCTTGGAAAAGCTACCGCAGTCGCGTTTCGGAAAACTTGTGTCGTTCGCCGGGGAACGGCTGGGACGTACGCGGTCATGGTCATGGGCGCGGGCGGTGGTCAGGGGCGCGCCCGGGGGCGCGGGCCGGGGTGCCGCGGGCGTCTTCCGTCATGTGTTGCACGAGGCGCGACAGCAGGAGCTCGCCATCGATGCGCGATGATTTGAGCGCCTTGTCGGCGCGGTATAGGCGTTCGAAGCCGTTACCCAGCGCGCGAATCGACATGCGTCGCGCCGGTGCCAGGATGTCGTCAACGAAAAAAGGCGGGACACCGATGGCGCCCGCGATCTGATCGCGCGGCATTCCGGCCGCCAGCAATTCCTTGGCACGCCAGATCTGGCGCAGCTGGCGCGCCAGCATGAACTGTATGCGCAACGCGGGCTCGCGGTTGCGGAACATGTTCGCGAGGATGCGTAGAGCGCGCGCCACGTCGCCATCGCCGATGGCCTTGGTGAGCTCGAAGACGCTGCGCTGCCGGGTTTCGGGAATCAAGGCTTCGACGTCGGCCAACGTGATCGTCCGGGCGGCGCCGGCGTATAGCTCGAGCTGTTCCAGCGCCTGGGCCAGCCGCCCCAGTTCGGGCCCCGCTGCTTCGGCCAGGGCCGCCGCCGCGTCGGGGCTGATGGTCACTTTGCGGGCGCGCGCCTCGCGGTCCAGCCACGTCGTGAGCTCTCGATCGCGAAGCGGTGCGAATTCGTGCAGGTAGCCGGCCTTGCGCAGCGCTTGAAAGACCTTGAAGCGGGTGTCGACCTTGTCGCCGAGCAGAACCAGGCAGGCCTGCGGATTCGGATCGGCGACGTAAGGCAGGAGGGGCTGCAGGTCGTCCGCCTTCACGCCATCGATTCCCTTGGCGATCACGAGGCGGCGTGGAGCCATCATGGGTAAGGTTTGGGCCGTGCTGACGACGGTGCCGATCTCGGTTTCGCGCAGGTCGAAGGTGTCCTGGTTGAAAGCGGCGAAGGCCGCCGCCGCGCCCCCCTCCATCACCGCCGCGCGGATGGCTTGCAAACATCGGTCGACTAGATACCGCTCCGCGCCGTGCAGGCAATAGATCGGGGCGATTTCACCCCGTCCCACGGAGGCAACGATATCTTCCTTCGGCGGGCCACCACGCGGGACGAAAGCCACGGTCCTGTTGTACACCATACGGTCATGGATGATCGCTTGAAAGCGGCGCTGTTGTTGCTGGCCTCGAATGGCTTCATGACGGTGGCCTGGTACGGACATCTGCGATTCAAGAAGGCCCCTTTGATGGTCGCGATCGTCGCGTCCTGGGCGATCGCGTTTTTTGAATACTGCCTTCAAGTTCCGGCGAACCGCATCGGCTACCGGGTGCTGTCGGCCTATCAATTGAAAATTCTGCAGGAGGCCATCACCTTGGTGGTGTTCATCGTGTTCGCGTGGGCGTGGCTCGGCGAGGGATTTCAGTTGAAGTATCTCGCGTCGTTCGGCCTGATCTTGGCCGCCGTGGTCGTGGCATTTCGGTGATGAGGGCCGCATCCGCGCCAACGCCGCCCGCGTCTCGGGCGCCCGCGATCGCCCCGGCTCTACTGCGCTGGTACGACCGCCAGCGGCGCGATTTGCCGTGGCGCAGCCAGAGCAGTCCCTACCGGACCCTGTTGTCGGAATTCATGCTGCAACAAACCGTCGTGGCGACGGTGGTGCCGTTCTTCGAGCGATTCGTCGCGCGATTTGCGGATCTGGGCGCGCTGGCCGCCGCACCCGAGGATCAGGTCGTCGCCCTGTGGTCGGGGCTCGGGTACTACGCGCGGGCGCGGAACCTGCATCGCGCGGCGCGCGCGATTGTCGAGCGGCATGGGGGTGAGATCCCCGACGACGAAACCGCGCTCCGCGCGTTGCCGGGCATCGGGCCGTACACCGCGGCGGCCGTGGCCGCTATTGGGTTTGGAAGGCGCACCTTCGCTCTGGACGGAAATGCGGCGCGCGTGATCGCGCGTCTGGGCGGAGTTACCGCGGCCATCGACAAACCGGCGACGCGCATTCTCCTGCGCGCCATCGGATTGCGCTGTGTACCCGCGCGGCGGTCCGGTGATTTCGCTCAGGCGGTGATGGAGCTGGGCGCCACGGTTTGCCTTGCGCGCAAGCCGCTGTGCGACGCATGCCCGGTGTCCGCGCTGTGCGCCGCCCGACGCGCCGGCAAGACCCTGGAGATCCCGGCGAAGGCGATTCGTCGGCCCAAACGCCTGGTGCGCGTGGCGTCCGCTCGGGTGCGGCGCCAGGGGCGGGTGCTGCTGGTTCGGGGCAAGACCGGGCTGCTGGCCGGAACGTGGATGCTGCCCGCCGCCGTGGTGGAGGAGGGTGGGTCCTCCGCGGCGGCCGCGCGGTCGGCGCTGCGCGAGGTCGGAATCGTGGCTCGTCGGCTGACGCCGGTGGGCTCCGTCCGCCATCTGTTCACCCATCGTGACGTCCGGGCNNCGCGCGTGGCCGGCAATCGGGGATGTCGCGGCCGGGGCCACGGCCGAGCAACTTTGGATCGAAGAAGGGAAGCTGGGTGAGGTGCCGGTATCTTCCTTTCTGCGCAAGCAACTTGCTTTGAAACGCGACAAATCTTTCGAACCGCCGTAGAAGTTGGCCATGCCTCGGCTGCTCCTGCACCTGACTCCGACTCTGGCTCTGGCGGCTTGCGCCTCGGTTTCTCAGGGACAGAT
>PMNO01000698.1:2735-5100 GCA_003161835.1 Myxococcales bacterium
CGCTCTGGAGGCATTTGTCGCGCGCCACGCGAATCATCCGGGTCGTCCCGACGCCGAGCTCCTGCTGGCACGCCTGGCGCTGGCGCGGGGCGACGCGCCGGCCGCGAAGAAGCTGCTGGACCCGCTGGCGGGTCCCGTGGCCGACCCGGGCGACACCAACGGCGTGGCCGGGGCCGCACGCTACTACCTGGGCCTCGCGGAGCTGCGCGTCGGCAACCCCACCCGGGCGCGGGCCCTGTTGCTGCCGTTCGCGAAGAAAGATGGCAGCGGGGCGTGGACCGACCCGGCGGCCGGTGACGACGCCGCGGTAGAGCTTCGGGGGGCGCTGGCCGAGGCGACGGGCGCTACGGATCCGATCGCGGCACTGGAATTGTGGGAAGGATATGTACGGGTGGCGCGGGAGCACGAACGGGCGTGGGCGCGCGGGCGTGCGGTGGATGCCACGGCCGCCGTTTCGCCCGAGGTGGCCTGGCGCGCCTACGGGGCCGCGCCGCCGTCGGGCCTGACACGCGCGGTGCTGGGAGCCAAGGCGGCGGCCTATCTGCGTTCGCGCGGCGATCCAACGGGCGCCGCGTTCATCGAAACGGAGGCAAACGCCGCGCGGCACGCCGTGGGGTTCGATGTCTCCGCCGCGCGCGTGGGTCCGGGCGACCCGACGCGGATCGGGTTTTCGATTCCCCTGTCGGGCAAGTTCCAAGTGGTGGGCGAGGCGGTCCTGCGCGCGGCCATGCTCGCGGGCGGCGCGCCCGGCGGGGGCGCGGGCGCCATGCAGTTGGTCTTCCGCGACACCGCCACCGACGCCGAACGGGCGGCGCGTGGCGTCGCCGAGCTGACACGGACCGAGGCGGTGATTGGCATCATCGGCGCGGCCAGCGCCAAGTCCGGAGGCTCCGCCATCGCACAGGCCACCCAGGACGGGATCGCGATGTTGACGCTGGAGGATGTGGCACCGGGCGCCCTGACGACCGCCTTTCAGCTCGTCCACGCACCGGAGGCGCGCGCGGCGGCCCTCGCGCGGCAAGCGCTGCTGCTGGGTGTGCGGCGATTCGCGATTCTTGGACCCGACAGCGTCTCGGGCAAGAGGTTGCGCGAGGCGTTCAGAAGATCGGTCACCCAGGGGGGAGGAACGGTGGTGGCGGAGTCGTCCTACGTCGCCGGCGCCACGTCGTTCGCGAGCGCTCTCGGGCCCCTGAAGAGATCGGCGTTTCAGGCGATATTCGTGCCCGACAGCGCCGAGCGATTGCCGCTCATCGCGCCCGCCCTGGCGGTCGCCGACCTCTGGCCGCAGCCGTGGGGCAAGGCGCGCGGCGCGGTCGCGCCGACCCCCAGCAAAGGTCAGCCCGGCCAACCCCGCCCCGTGTTGCTGCTGTCGACGGCGAGCGAGCTGTCGCGCAAGCTGGTCGACAGCGCCGCGCGCTACGTCCAGGGTGCGTTGCTGTGTCCGGGGTTCTTCCCCGACGACGTCGACGCCGCCGCGCGTGGCTTCGTGGAGGCGTATCGGATCGCATACGGCCAGGATCCGCACGCCACGGAGGCATATGCGTACGACGCCGTCACGATCCTGCGTGCCATCACCCAGCGCGGCGCCCGGACACGCGCCGAGGTGGTCAAGGCGCTGGGGGTCGGCGGCGCGCCCGTCTTGCAGGGGTTGACGGGCAACGTCACCTTCGGCCCCGATCACGCTCGCGTTGACCGGCCCTTGGTCTATGTGGTCGAGGGCGACGAAATCCATCCGGTCCGCTGACGTACGGTTGCCGCGCCGCTCACCAGCTTGGTTCGCCGGACGTCCCGTGGTTGGGCAATGGCTGCCTTCCCACGCTCCCACGCTCCACCCTCGCCACCCTTCCCGCGCCCGGGTGGCGGTGTTATGACCGTCCACCATGCGTTTGTCCAAGACCCTGGTTCCCACCCTGAAGGAGGCGCCCGCGGAGGCCGAGGTGCCGTCGCACGTGTTCATGGTGCGCGGTGGGTATCTGCGGAAGGTCGCGGCCGGCGTCTATTCGTTCCTGCCCCTCGGCTGGCGGGTGATTCAGAAGATCACGCGCGTCATCCGCGACGAGATGAACCGCGCGGGAGCCTCGGAGGTATTCCTGCCGGCCGTCATCCCGGCCGAGTTGTGGCAGGAGTCCGGCCGCTGGGACAAATACGGCGCCCAGTTGTTGCGCTTCAAGGATCGAAAGGGGGGCGATTTCGTCATCGGCCCGACCCACGAGGAGGTGATCGTCGATCTGGTGCGCGGGGATGTCCGCAGCTACCGGCAACTCCCGCTGAATCTGTATCAGATTCAGACCAAGTTTCGCGACGAGCTGCGCCCGCGGGCCGGGCTGATGCGCGGACGTGAATTCATCATGAAGGACGCGTACTC
>PMNO01000307.1 GCA_003161835.1 Myxococcales bacterium
TATTTCGTCGGCTCCAACGTCTTCGTCCCGGCCTTGCTGACCGGCAACAGCGTGCTGTACAAACCGTCCGAGCTCGCGACCCTGACCGGGCTGGCCATCGTCGACCTCCTGCACGAGGCGGGCGTGCCGTCCGACGCGATCATTGCCCTGGTCGGCGGCGGCGCTGTCGGCGCCGCGCTCGTGGAGCANNCTCGGCGGCAAGGACCCGACCTACGTCTGCGATGACTTGAATGGCGCCGGCGTGCGGGCGGCCGCCGAGTCGCTGGCCGACGGCGCCATGTACAACACCGGCCAGAGCTGCTGCTCGGTCGAGCGCATCTATGTCGAGCGGTCGGTAGCGGATTCGTTTCGGGAGGCCTTCGTGAGCACCGTTCGCGGCTTCGTGTTGGGCGATCCCGAGGATCCCTCGACATACATTGGCCCCCTCGCCCGGCCGCAGCAGATTGCCGTGTTGGTGGCGCAAGTCCAGGACGCGCTCGNNGGTCCCATCATTGGCATTCAGACCGTGGCGGGAGACGAGGAAGCCATCGCGCTGATGAACGACACCGAATACGGCTTGACGGCGGGCGTTTACACGAATGACCGCGCACGCGCCGAACGGATCCTGCGGCGGGTGAACGCCGGCAGCGTGTACTGGAACTGCTGCGACCGCGTCAGCCCGCGGTTGCCCTGGACCGGCCGCAAGCACTCTGGACTGGGGTCGACCCTGTCCACCGCGGGCATCCGCGCGTTCCTGCAACCCAAGGCCTGGCATCTGCGCGCGCCGTGAGGCGAGCCACCGGCCGCGTGTGTAAGATACCCGGTCGACGCGCTGGAAATCGCATTTTGGGCTAGGATTGCCCGCCTTCGGCATCGCGCAAAAAGTTCTCGGCAAATGGCCAATCAGGGCGATCGAGGCAATCGGGGGAAAATCGGCATGATGGACGGTTCCTGTGTCTGAGGCGTCGGTACCCAATCCCTTCGTGGGGCAGCTGCTCGACGGTCGCTATCGGATCGTGCGGGAGGTCGCGGTCGGCGGCATGAGCGCCGTCTACGAGGGAATCCACGTCAAGATTGGCAGGACCGTGGCCATCAAGGTGCTGCACCGGGAGATGGCGGGGGATCCCGACGCGGTCGCACGGTTTCTCAACGAGGCGCGGGCGGTGGGCACGTTTGGGCATCCCAACATCGTCGCATCAACCGATTTCGGCGAGCTACCGGGCAACGTTCCCTATCTCGTTCTGGAGTATTTGCACGGGCACACCCTGGCCCATGAGATCGCGGCCAACGGCCCCTTGACGGTGCGGCGCACAGTGGAAATCGCCCTGCAGATCGCCTCCGCGCTGGACGCCGCCCACGCGCGCGGCGTGGTCCACCGCGACCTGAAATCGGACAACGTCTTCCTCATCGATCACGAAGGCAACCCGGATCACGTCAAGGTGCTGGATTTCGGGATCTCGAAGTTCCTCGCAGCCACCGATCTGAGCCCTCGAACCCGGCGCGGGCTCACCATGGGCACGCCCGAATTCATGTCGCCCGAGCAGGCGCGNNACCGGACAACCCCCGTTTGGGTTTCTGCCGCTGCAGAACCTGCTGACGCAGATTGTCGTCGAGCCCCCCCCCGCCATAGAACGTCAGGATGTGCCCGACGGCGTCCTGGCCGTGGTCATGAAGGCGCTCGCCAAGTCGCCGAGCGATCGGTTCGCGAACATGCGCGAAATGGGGATGGCGCTGGAGCGCTTCAGCTCGCAGAGCTTCGGAGCCGAATCCCCGTCGGGGGTGTCAGGCGTCGTCGCGGCCCCGATGGCCCGGTCAGGTTCCCGATCNNGCGACCTATTCTGGCCGCGTCATGACCCCCAGCGTGGGGGTGGCCGCACGCGCATTTTCGCAGCCCGTTTCCGCGCCCCGTGCGCGAGTCCCGCCCCCTCTCGGAGCACCGGTCGCGGAGCCATCCAGCACCGCGACGCCGTTTCCGCCCCCGGCGGTCGAGCCGCCGAGACGGTCGTTTGTGTTTTTCGTCGCGGGCGTCCTGGTCGCGGCGGTATTGGTCTTGGGCTGGCTTCTGTGGCAGCAATCGCAAATTCGGCCGGCGCCGGTTCTCACGGCTGCGCCCGTGCCCCCGGGTCAGATCGCGGAGCAGCCGGCGGCGCCAAGTCCGGTAGCCACACCGATTCAGTTGCGCATCGGTTCACTCACNNACGCTGCGCGGACGCACCCACTTGTTGCCATTCGCCGAGGCTGTCAAGCCCGGAACGCAACCCGAAATCGTCGAGCTCACGGCGCCGGGACACGAAGGCAAGCGCTTCTGGATCACGTTCGACCGGCCGACCCAGTTGCAGGCCCAGTTGCCGGTGGGCCGTGGGATGGCGGAGGAAACCGCGGAGGAAACCTTGATCGCTCTCGGAGAGCCTCCGGTGGATGGGGCGAGCGGNNCCCACGCCCCACCCACCCGCCACGCCCTCACGGCCCGTCCGCGTTCCGTCGGCGCTTCCGGTGTCAAGTTGCCCTGGCCCTCGCCGACGCAGGCGCCGGGACCAGCGGCAACGTCCGTGTTGGCGACCGCGAATCCACCGGCACACACCGCGGTCCCCATTCAACCGCAGCCGCCCACCAGCGCGGCGCCGGTCCCCTCGAAGGTTGAAATGGCGCGGCTCGACCCCAGCGCGGCCGGGTCCGTATCACCGTCACCGTCACCGTCGTCATCCTCATCGTCCCCCGCGCTCGCGAAGGGCCTCGGAGGAGCACCGCTGGTGGCAGCCTCCGTCGCTCCTCGCGCGGCCCCGGGATCGACACCAGGGGGAGCGTCCCGGGACGCATCGCCGGCGGCGGCATCGGCGAGCAGGCCGACGACCAAGACCGGCTCCATCGAGCCGGTGCAGACCCAGGCTGTCGTCAAGAGTCATTTGCCCGAGGTCCAGAGCTGCTACGAAAGAGGCAAGATGGACGATCCCGAGCTGCATGGGCGCGTGACCGTCCGGATCACGATCGGCCCGACCGGCACGGTGGCTGCCTCCACGCTCGACAGTTCGTCAATAGGTGACAGCGGCGTGGAGAGCTGTATCGTGAACGCGGTGCACGGATGGCGATTTCCTGCCCCCGCCGG
>PMNO01000564.1 GCA_003161835.1 Myxococcales bacterium
CATGCTGACGCGTTCGGGATTCAAGAAGCGTTCGAACAGCAGCTTGTTCGCGATGGGATCGATGTCCGTGATGCGCAGGCAATAGGCGACCAACGAGCCCGCCCCCGAGCCCCGCCCCGGCCCCACCGGGATCGAATGGTCCTTGGCGTACCGGATGAAGTCCCACACGATCAGGAAGTAACCCGAAAAATCCATGCTCTGGATGACGCCCAATTCCAGCAACAGCCGGGCCGCGTAGGCGTCGCCGTCGATCTTCTGACCGCGCCGATGCGCTTCCTCGATGCGCTTCTTCAACCCATCCTCGGCCAGGTGCTGAACGTAGGTCTTGGCGTCGAATCCGTCGGGAACCTTGAATTTGGGCAGATAGGTGTGGCCCAGATCGAACGTGACGTTGCACAGCTCGCCGATGCGCGCGGCGTTCTCCATGGCCTCCGGGATGTGCGCGAAATACGCGTCCATCTCGGCGGGCGTCTTGACGAAGAACGCCTCGTTGCGGTGATGCATGCGCTTTTCGTCGTGTATCGTCTTCTTCTGTTGCACGCACATCAGGATCTCGTGCGCGCGTGCATCTTGTTGGTTCAGGTAGTGACAATCATTGGTCGCGATCAGAGGAATGCCGGTCTTGCGGGCCAGCTCGACCAGCTGGCCGTTGACCTGTTCCTGCTCCTCGAGGCCATTGGGCTGCAGCTCCAGGAAAAAATTGCCGCGTCCGAAGATGTCGTCGAACTCGCGCGCAACCGCCAGGCCCGCCTCCGACCCGCGCCGCATGCACGTCTGCGCCACCTCCCCTCCCAGGCACGCCGATAACCCGATCAAGCCCTCGCTGTGCTCGCGCAGCAGCTTCTTGTCGATGCGCGGGTTGTAATAGAACCCTTCCAGATAGCCCATCGAATTCAGGTACGACAGGTTCTTCCAGCCGACATTGTCCTTGGCCAACAAGATCAGGTGGTTGCTCTTGCGCTCGGTCCGATCGTGGCGGTCCGGGGCCACGTAGGTCTCGCAACCAAAGATGGGCTTGACCCCGTACTTTCGCGCGGTCTCGTAGAAATCCAGCGCTCCAAACAGGTTGCCGTGGTCGGTCATCGCCACCGACTTCATCCCGCGCTCGAGAATGCGCGGAAACAGATCATCCAGCCGAATCGCACCGTCGAGGAGGCTGTACTGGGTGTGCAGATGAAGATGCGTGAACTCAGCCACGCTCTTTCGATAGCAGGAAATCAGGGCGCCGATCAGCGAAAGATTGTCAGTCCTGCAAGGCTGCGATCCCCTTCGTTGAATCGGATTTCATCAACAGGTTCTCCACAGGCCTGTTTTTCGCGACCCGCGCGAGATTCGAATTTGCCATGAGGCCCCGCGACGCCCTATCTTGTTACGATCATGAGACCATTGTGTTCTTGGGGTCTGAGGGTGTCCCTGGTACTCGTGCTGGCGGAGGGTTGTTCGTCGTCGGGCGGCACATCGTCCCCGCGCGATGCCGACGTGGCCGACCTGGCTGGCTCCCCCGAGCGTGGGGGCGGTAGCGGTGGGAGCGGTGGGGAACCGACCGTGGATGCTCTGGGGCCGGCTGAGGTGCCCGCGGAACCCGATGCGGGCGATGCGGCCGATGCGGCCGTGGGCTCGCCCGCGGACGCCATGCCGCCGCCAGCGGACGCAAAGCCTCCGGTCAACGACGCCGCGGTTGGCCCGCCCGACGGTGCCACCGACAAGCCTGTGTCGATGGGACAGCCCGACGCGGCGATCGACAAGCCGACATCCGGAGGCGTGCAGATCTTCGTCGCCGTCGGATACGATCCGACGGGCCTGTCGTTGCCGCGCGTGGCCACGTCCTGCGATGGCCGCGTGTGGAAAGACCAGACCATCGCCCAGCCTCCGGGCACCTGGCCCGACGCGGAACTGAACGGATTGCGCGGGGTCGGCTTCGGAGGCGGCCGATTCGTCGCCGTGGGGGGTGGAACGGGAACCACGATGGATACGCGGCGCCTGTACGTGAGCACCGACGGCGTGAACTGGGTGCACGAGAATCAGGCCGCCGAATGCAACACGGCGGGCACGAACTGCAATTCGTCGAACATTTGCACGAAGTGTCAGTTCATGGGCGACGCCGGCTGGCTGGACGACGGCAGTGCCGCGGGGGTGTGGTTCGCCGCGGGAGGCAACGCTCAGCGCCTGTATTCCACCGACGGTGCCCAGACGTGGAAGCACTTGCCCGTGGGGAGCATTGGCCAGTACCGCCGGGTCGCGAGCGAAGGCGCCCGTGCCGCGGCCACCGCCGATTCCGGCCTGTCGCTGATCCAGGCGGCGCCGGGCCAGACGCCGCCCCTGACGTTCACCGATCAGGCCTTCACGCAGGTCACCGAGCCTTCCCTCGCGTTCGGCGCCGGTACGGTCGTCGCCGCCTGGCCCGACACCATCTGCAAGTATTTCGCGGCCGGCACATGGACCCCTTGCGTGCTTCCCCACGCCCCCACGACCGTGACCTCCATCGTCCACGATGGCACCTCCTTTTGGCTCCCCGGCCGAGATCCGCCGTACGTGTCGATCGACGGCATCACCTACACCCA
>PMNO01000060.1:0-153 GCA_003161835.1 Myxococcales bacterium
AGGCCGAAGTGATCGACGATGTAGCGCCAGGTCCTCTCGTGCATCCCGAGGGTGGCGGCCGAGCGCATGCCCCGCCGGACCTGATCGCGGAAGTGCTCGAGATGCAGGCCGCGCAGGCGCCTCAGCGTAAGAGTTTGCCGGCTTCGCTGTTTG
>PMNO01000060.1:212-2522 GCA_003161835.1 Myxococcales bacterium
CGCTTCGCCGTCGAGCGCCTGGCCCCCCGCCAGGCCGCCCAGGCCGCCCTTTTGGATCTGGCCCGCGACGCCCTTCGGGGCCTTGTGGACGGCTCCAGGCCGCCGCCAAAGAAGGCACTAGATAGGATCTACTTAGGACCTGCCACCAGGCCGAAAAAACGGCCCGCCCGCAAAGCCGCACGCCCGGATCCGGAGCTGAAGCGGCTGCGCGATCTGAAGCGGTTTGTGGCAGGAACCACTAAAAAACAGGCGTAGAGTGGTCCTTGTCGTGTGGGGGCAATTCAGCGAAGAGGCCGATACTCGGCGGATCTACCTCGACGAGGCCCNNTACGACGTTACGACGTCCGAACTTGCAGACTCGATCTCTTCCGTGGAGGGCGAGATCTGTAACGCCCTTGTCGAGCTGGCCGCCGTCGTCGATCTCGACCAACCGATCCCCTTCTCGCCCATCGAGCCGCTTCCGGCACCGAAAGGGTTGCGTCCGTATCTCATGGTGATTCGCGGGGGGCGCGCGTGAACCTCTGGGAGTGCGAACACCCCGGGTGCAAGTCGACGGCCGTCGGCGTCGGGGGTGCCATCGGTCTTCTGGCGATCGGGTGGTACTTCCNNCGGACAGCCCTGTTCGACTTGTGCAGCGGAGAAGGTTGCTCACGCCCTCCAATCGATGATGGAGGGGGTGATGGGGGGGTGCGACGTGATGGGCTGCACCAACCGGGGCCGGTGGCTGTATGTCGACAGGGCGCGCCCCGGATCCGTCGGTTGGAAGCTGTGCGACTATCACGTCACGACCGACGAGAGGGGCAAGGAAGCGACACTCATCGATGCCGCCAAATTGAATATGTGTCCAGATGAGGGGCGAGGGTGAACCGTTCGACTGTGAGGCTTGCGGGGTGAACACGCATCACGATCACTGGTGGGCGCGAAGGCCGGCCGGTGAAGAAGGCGCCGGCGTGACTCGGGGCGTGGAGAAGCGCCGGCGGCGATCGTTGGAACTCGCCGCGAGCGGCACGAGCCCCCGCGCCCTGACCGCGTCCGAAAAACTTCGCGTGATCGAGATGGCGATCTATTCCAGCGGCGACACGCTCACGCCCGCCGAGGCCCTACAGTTGATCGCCGCCGTCTTCAACAAAGACCCGATCCGACGGATTAACCGGGAATTTCTGGCCGAGCTACTCGCGTTCGTCACGCCGCCGAAGGCCCGGCGGTGAATTGGCCGCCGGCGGGGAGCCAATTGATTGTGTCCAAGCGTCCCCCATCGCCGTGCGTCGGCTGCGGTCGGATCGATTGCCTGTGGGAATACGACNNACTACGCCGCCTTTGCCTTGGCATTTTTTGACATCGACGGCGAGCCCTCCACGATCATAGTTGCCGAGGGCCCCGCGACGCGCGTTGCGGATGCGCTCCTAGAGCTGGTGAAATGACTACCACCCAGGTCAACCCTCGGCGCGCCTGGATCTATGGCCGCGTGTCGACGCGGCTGGCGAGCCAGGCGCAGAGCCCGGACAACCAGATCGAGCGGCTCACCCGGATCGCGGCGCTCAAGGGCTGGGCGGTGGTCGGCCAGGGCTACGATCGAGTGTCGAGCGCGCGGGAGCTGCCCGAACTCACCCGCGGCCTTGATGCGCTCCGAGCGGCAGAGGCAAACATCTTGATGGTTTCCGATCTCGATCGCCTCGGCGGCACGCTGCGCGCGATCTTAGACACGGCCGAGACGATCGACCACCTCGGCGGAAACCTGTTCGTGGAGAGCTACCAGATCGACACGACGTCACCGGTGGGCAGGTTTTTTTTCCAGTCGCTCGCCGCGTTCGCCGAGCTGAGGAGGACCCTGCAGAACGACAAGGTCCGCCGCGGGGTCGCTTCCGCGCGGGCCCGCGGCCGCAAGCTCGGACGCCCGCGCATCTACTACCCGACACCGAGCATCGTCGCGCGCGCGACTGACCTGCACTCGCTGGGGATCGGCTGGCGGGCTATCGNNATCCGACGTTGAGGCGCTGGGTTCTCGAGCCGCCTCCGCACATCACGGCGGCGGGGGCGTCCGAGTGAGCCGGCCGGCGTTGACTCCACTCGGCGCAGTGGTGAAGGCGGCGCAATTCCGCGCCGTGCTCACGTGCACCGTTTGCGGCCACACCATTCTGACCGGCCCCTGGATCNNACCCCGCTTTGGAGTGGTTGAAAATCAAATGATTATGTCCACTCGGATGTAATACCGGTTACACTCCCCCAAAGGCGCGAAGCGGGCGTAGAATCCGGGCCCGGTGGACGCGCCGTTCAATAAATTCGTCGTCGGTGCCGCCGCGGGAGGCGATC
>PMNO01000060.1:2540-2728 GCA_003161835.1 Myxococcales bacterium
TTGCCGGTGGTCACCGCGGGGGTTTGCGGGCCGCTGTCTTGGGCGATCGTCAAAGCTGGGGGGCCCTGGCTTTCGCCGGTCGCGCTTCTTGCGTCCGGGGTCGCGGGGCTCGGGCTCGGGTGGTTGTGGGCGCGCTGGAACCGCGAATGAAGACTCTGTGTGGCGGTTCGATGAAGGCGGGACGGGCG
>PMNO01000537.1 GCA_003161835.1 Myxococcales bacterium
ACCGCGCCCGCCTGGTACCGGCGTCCGATGGCCTGGACACGCGCCGCGGTCTCCACGATGCCGCGCACGTCCTCGTCGGTCTCGGTCGGCAGGCCGATCATGAAATACAGCTTCATGCGGTGAAAGCCGCGCGAAAATACCCGATGGGCGGATTCGATGATGTCTTCCTCGGTCACGTTTTTCGTGATCACGTCCCGCATCCGCTGGGTGCCCGCTTCAGGAGCAAAGGTCAATCCGCCCGCGCGCATGGTCGCCATCTCGGCCAGCAAATCGTCGTTCAACCCGTACGCGCGCAGCGACGACACCGAAAGCGAGACCTTCTCGTCGCGCAGCTTGGCCATGGCGGTCTTGACCAGCGGCGTGACACACGAATAGTCCGCGGTCGACAACGACGTCAGCGATGTCTCGTCGTAGCCGCCCTTCTTCACCCCGGCGAGCAGCGTCTCGATCACCTGGACCGGGTCACGCTCGCGCACCGGGCGGTAGATCATCCCGGCCTGACAGAAGCGGCAACCCTCGGTGCATCCGCGCGCAACCTCGACCGCCATACGATCGAAGATGGCCTCACCGTAGGGCAGCGGAGAATCGTCCGGAAAGGGAAACCGATTGATGTCCTTGACCCACACCCGCTTGGGGCGCGCGGGAACGCGCGAGTCGACGGGCGCCCCGACCACGACGAACCCCGCCTCGGGATCGNNTGCGTCGCCGTCGGCCCCCCGCACAATATCAGCGGCGCGGCGTCACCCCTCTCGGCAGCCCGCAACGGCAGCCCCGCGAGATCGATCAGATTCAGCACGTTCGTATAGGTCAGCTCGTACTGCAGGGAGATCCCGATGACGTCGAAAACGCCCAGGGGGTCAGCCGATTCGAGAGTCACGAGAGGCAGCCCGTGCGCGCGGATCTGAGCCTCGCAATCCACCCAGGGCGAAAATGCCCGTTCACAGGCGATGCGTGGATGTTTGTTCAGGATCCCGTAGAGAATTTTTGTCCCGAGGTGGGACATACCAATCTCGTAGACATCGGGAAAAGCCAGACACACGCGGGCATCCACCGCGCCCAGATCCTTGCGCGCCTCCTGATATTCCCCCCCCAAATACCGGGAGGGCTTCTCGACGAGATTCAGGAACGCAGCATAGGGATGGCGCATGTCCTCGCCAATCTAACAGATCCCCGGGCCCATCCCCTGCGCCCGGCGTCTCGCGCGCTTACTGGTTGCCCTGAAGGACCACCGGGAACTCGGTCCCGTACTCCTCGGAGGAGGGCGGGAAAGCCCAGCGCGACATCACGTCGCGGATGCAAGGTTCGAGCGCCCGGAACTGCGCAGGGGCGTCCAGGTTGACGCTCTTCACCTTGCCCGACAGCCCAATCGACACGCGCACGGTGACCTTGCCGTGGGTCAACGTGTTGTCCCGAAGGAGCGCCCGCTGGTAGCAGGTCTGGATTCCTTGCCGGTTGTTGTTGATGACCCTGCTGATGTCGGCCTGCGCGGGGGTCGACCGCGCCGCGGGACCCGTGTTGGTCGGCACGCGCACGTCGCGTCCCGTCGACTCGCCGAATCGGTGCGCGGCGTCCCTCTGTTCGGCCGTGAGACTCGCCGCCGCTGTTGGTGACAGCGGCGGCGGTGCCGTCGTCAGGGCCTTGCGACGCATCGCCTTGCCCTTGGTGCCTCTGGGGGCCGGCTCCACCCGCGCGGGCTTTGACTCGACGATCGGAACCGGCGGCGGCGCGACGGGCGGCTCTTCCTTCGGCTTTTCAGCTTGCGCCTCTTGCCGCTTCAGCTGTTCGGCCAGCACCGCGAAATCCGGCGCGGGCGCCTTGTTGACGACCTGAGATTNNCCCGCCGCACCAACCAACAGCTTGATCTGCTTGCTCTTGGCGGCAGCCGAGGCGGGCGCGACCTTCGCTGCCGTCGCGGACGCGAGCGCCGCGGGTGCAAGCGCCGCGGCGGCTGCCCCGGCGCTGGTGGCGGCGGCGGAGCCAGGCGACGGGGTCTCGGTTCCCAATAGATCGCCGAACCCCGCGCTGGCCACGACAGCCGACGCCCCGCCCATCGGCGCGGTAACTCCATTTTTCTTGCGTCCCGNNGGGAGGCGGTGGCGGAGCCGGCGTGAGGGAGCGGCGGCGACGGACCAGTTCCGTTTGCAGTTCGGCGAACTCCTGGGGCGGCTTCCAGCCGTCGCAATCCGCGTTCCAGACGTGGACATCCGCGTCCTTCGCGGTGGTCAGGATCTTGTCGAGCAGGCGCGCGCGCGAAAATGGCCCGGTCTGGGCCCCGTCAACAGCCAGATACCATTCGACATCCAGGGGCGGCGCCGGTGGGGGGGCGGCGCGCTTGACGGGTGGCGCCACGATGGGGGCGCTCGGGGCAAACAGCGCGGCGGATGGGATGCTCCCCAGCCGGTTGAGACGGCCACCCCGCGGCGCCACCACCGTGTCACCGTCACCCGGACTCGCGTCGGCGTCAAACGCCCCGCTGCGCGAAACGGGAGCCTCTCGCGACGCCTCGGAGGACACCAGATCGTCGATCGTCGCCCCCGTCTCCCGGACGGTGATGACATTCGCACAGGTCTTACAGCGGACCTTGAGTACTTTGCCGCGAACTTTTTCGTCCGCAATTGAGTACTTGGTGTGGCAGCGTTCGCAGACGAACTTCATGTCTTTGACTGGCCCTAATCAATCCGACCGGATAGCCGGGTAAATCAACGAGACTCGACAGCCCCGTGAACTTTCCTTAGCCCAGGGGAAACACTTCTTATGAAAAATGAGGGGCGCGCGGGTTTAAAAATCGAAAGGTGTGCGAGACGAGGCGAGGAAATTATCATCTCGCCACGAGGAATACCACGACCGCGGCGACCGCGAGCACCGCGAGGGCGATTCCCCACCCAGTAGCTCCGCCCCCCGGCGCCATGCCGACCGGCGGCCCAGAGGCACGGGCCGCCGGTCGGCCCCCTTCGCCCGGTGTCGGGGTGCCGTCAAGCGGCGCCGAAGGGGGGCCGCTGCCAACCGCGGAAACCGATTCCCTCTGGTGGGTCGCGCCGGCGGATCTGGGTCCGGACGCGGCCGGGCTGTCGGCCACGCTCTCGGCCGCGCGACTCTCCAAATGATTCGGTGCCGCGCCCCCGCCGGGAGACTTCCCGGGGAGCGGAACCGGCCCCGTCCGGAGCGGGCTCTCGTGGGCGTCCTCGGCGCGGGCCTCGACCCGCATCATCAGCGGAGCGCGTCGGTCAAAGTCCAGCTCTTCGGAATCATCCTGGGTGTTGCCGGGAGATTCGGCTCGATCGTCGCGCGATTGAGAACCATCGTGGAGCGCCGAGACGGACCGGGGCGCCTCCGAAGCGAATAGCTCCTTCATATAATGTGATAGACGCCTCGATCCGGACTTCAGCCCTGCGTCCTCCATGAATTCGTTCAACTCGTTCTGAAATTCGGCGGCCGACTGGTAGCGATCCGCCGCACGCCGCTCGAGCGCCTTCATGACGATCAGTTCCAGCGCCGGCGGATAGTCACGCCGCACGTAGGTTGGCGGTGGAATCAATTCCTCGACGATGCGCCGCAAGACCGTTTCGGGGGGCCCACGCCACAACCGCCGGCCGACGGTGATCTCGTACAAGATGATCCCCAGCGAGAAAATGTCCGAACGATGGTCGGCCGGCTCGCCCCGCACCTGCTCGGGCGACATGTACGACACCTTGCCGGGGCGCATGCCCGATTCCTCGCGAATCTGGTCTTGCACCCGGGCGATGCCGAAATCGACGATCTTGGTCAATCCCTCGTAGGTGACCAAGATATTCGACGGGCTCACGTCCCGGTGAACGATGCGCGCGGCACGTCCCTCGGGATCTCGACTCTCGTGTGCGAAGGCCAATCCGGCGGCGGTTTCGGCCACGATATGAATCGCGTGCTCCAGGGGAAGAAATGCGCCCCGCGCCACGCTCCGGCGCACAATGTCGGTCACCGTCTGACCGTTTATGTACTCCATGGCGATGTAGCGGATTCCGTCCGCCTCATCGACGTCGTAGACGTGAACGATGTTCTGGTGGTTCAGCTTCGCCGCCAATCGCGCTTCGTCCAGAAACATTTCGACCACGCGGGGATTCTGCGCGTAGCGTTCCTGGAGCATCTTCAACACCAGGTCCTTCTCGAATCCCCCCACCGCCTCCTGCCGCGCGATGAACAACTCGGCCATGCCTCCGGACGCCAGGTGACTGGTAATCGTGAAGCGGCCCACGCGCCGCCCGATGAACTCGCCCGTGGTCACCATGTGTGCGCGCGAGATACTACCTTCACAGGCTCCGGAATCCAGGCCCGCGTTGACCGCACCTCGGTCCCGCTGTACGACAGAGATGCGGGAGTGCGCACGAGCCCGCCCAACATGCCGATCACGCCAGGGCCCATCACACTTCCCCACGATGCCTCGCTGCACGGCCATCGCGTGGACGCAGTACTCGCCTATCTGACGGTCAGCACGGGGTTGGCCTTCGGAACGATGGCGGCGGTTTTGATGGTCGCTGTTCTCTTTCACCGGGGGCGCAAGCGACAGGCCCACTACACGCACGGCGCGGGCGCGCGGGACCGGCTGGTCGCCGCGGTGGCTGCGGCGATTGTGCTGTTCGGGATCGACGCCGTCGCGGTGGTGCGCACCTCCGAGCAGCTGCGGATGGGATTTTGGCGATATCCCGACGCGGACCCGCGCGCGGTGCGCGTGCAGGTCACGGGACAACAGTGGGCGTGGAGTTTTCGATACCCAGGCGCCGATGGTCGGTTCAACACGGACGATGACATCCTCACCCTGAACGAGTTGCGCGTGCCCGTCGGTCGACCGGCGTATCTGCAATTGACCTCAAAGGACGTCGTACATTCGTTCTACCTTCCCAACTTCAGAAACAAGATCGATGTCATTCCAGGCGCCATCACGCGCATGTGGTTCCAGCCCCAGGAGATCGGAACCTTTGAAATCGCGTGCGCGCAACATTGCGGCGCGTGGCATTACAAGATGCGTGGCGAGCTGACCGTCATGGAAGACGACGCATTTTCGCGGTGGTCGGTGCGGGCCGCGGTCGACACCGCCCTGCGAGCCGGCGGCGCGAACCCGGGCGCCTCCGGAGCGCAGGGCGCCGAGCCAATGCC